>JANMIM010001122.1:0-3702 GCA_031375795.1 Bacteroidota bacterium | reverse complement strand
AAGGCGCTGAACTTCTCGTTCGGCTGGGCGCCCTTGTTGGACGTGTTGACCACCACGCCGGCTTCGGCCAGTTCCTCGCCGATGGTGTCCTCGCCCGTCGCCCGCGCCTTGGTGAACGGCGCGATGAGCCTGGCGATCTGTTCGGCCTTGGCGACCGTGCGGTTGGAGATCACCACCTCCTTGGGCTTGCACTTGGCGAGCTCGTAGGAGCGCATCCGATTTTCCAAGAGGCCCACTTGGAGGAGGATCAGAAGATCAACAAAAACATGCTCGCACAAGCAACTGTTTCACAGTTGGGACCCTTGCTGGAACTGCACATTTCCAAAATGATCAAGAATGTGCGCAAAGCCGAAAATGACCTCACAGACGATCCTGAACTAATATACAAACTCGGTCGCTTGATGCCAGAGTTCTACGGGCGAATGAACATCACACCGGGCGATGTCTTTGACATGATCATCAAGGACAAGAAGAAGGACATTGAGGAAAGTGAATTTTTCATCATGATGATGCTGATGGGTGCACTCATAGCGCTCACAATATTGTCTGCCGGTGCAGCCTCACCATTTGTTGCGGCCACAGCGGCTGTCGGAGGATTTGGGATTTCAGGTTACATGGCTTATGAGGAGTATCGCAAATATACCGTCGAGAACGACCTATCGAACGTCGGATTTGCAGACGACCCCAGTATGCTTTGGCTCATCATTTCGGTTGTCGCTGCCTGCGCCGACATGGCTATTGCATTCAAGGTCATCAAGGGCCTTGGGGCTGGCGCCAAACTCCTGAACGAGGGAGGAGAAATGGCCGCATTCACCAAGCAGCTTGATGAGCTGGCCAAATTGGGGGAAACCGAAGCAAAAATGGCGAAGGCGGTGGAGCAGGCAGCCCATGCCCAGGTAGCCGTAAGAGAGGCGTCAGACATGCTCAAAGCAACGTTGCAAGCAGGCGGCCCGCGCGCGTTCCTGAATCCAGAAGCCTACCAAGCCATGTTGAAATTGGCCGCAGCCAAATTCAAACAGGGCCTCACTGCTTTTGAGCAGTTCATCTTTGAGATCAAGAACGCCAGAAGACTCGCAAAACTTGGCGAGATGACCCCCGAAGAACTGCAAGTGGCCAAGGATGCTTGGACGCTTGTGAGTTCCGCCCAAAACCCATTTAGTATCCTTGACGAGTATGGCGAGTTAATCGCAACATTCTCGAAAGGTAACTGGATGGAGCTTATATTGGACAATGGAAAGCAACTTCATGGAGGCAATAGAATTGAATTAGGTGCAAATACCACGACATTAGCTGGTAGACAAAGAGAAATTGAAGAGGTGATGAAGGCTGCCAATCGGCTAAAAGGTTCGATGGCGTCGGGTGCAAATCCAGGGGGTATCAATATCCTTCAATCGGCCAAGTATGAAGAAATACAAGCCAAGTATGCATCGCTTTTCATCCAAGGTGACGAACACAACCTTGCCTATTGGGGCAAAGTGAACGACGAATTTTGGGAAACCGTCAACAAACCATGGATCGAAGAGGCCATTAGGAGAGGAGATAGATTCAGATTGTTAGGTAATCCAAATGATGAGCTTCAGATGTTTCTTACCAATCGCTCCACCAAGGAATTCCTTTTGGATGAGGCGGGTAACAGAATTCGATCGATATTTAGCCGTGAAGTGGAGGCGCTTAGAAATGCTGGATACAAATTTCTCCCAAATGGCACTGCAGTTAAACCGTTTTAAGATTTGAATCCCATGGACCCATACACCCCACCCAAAAAACTCCTTACAATTGAGGTTTTCACCGAGATCATCGAGCAGTACGAATGGCCAGCGCCATATACAATAGAAAATCTATTGCCGAAAGGAATCATCATGCGGTTTCCCAAATGCAACCTTGTGTTCGTGGAGGCTTTTCAAAGTACAATAGAACTCGATTTTTTGGTGAGCGATACGCACTCTCCTTATACTTTGGAGCTTGGGCATGCACTATCCGTCGTCTCGCCACAGGCCGAACGTAAAGGCAAACCACTGGTCGAGGGCCTTTTCAACGACAACTTTCCACTGCCTAGCATCGAGAAAGTGCAACACGGCATCCATGACATTTGCAAGATTGTCTTGGCACACCTGACCCCCTGCATCTTGGGGGATTGGTCATGGCTTCCCAAGCACTTCGAGAAAATGGGCTGGGAATGGAAGGGGTAGACCTCAATTATCATCCGTGCGAGAGGAATGCCCATCGGAATCCAAGCAGAAAAATTGGCTAAAAGACTTGCTATGAAATATTTTGACCGAATTGCCGCACACCAGGTGAGATACAGGGTTGTAGCGCTGCTACCTGCCGATTTTGGAGGGCAAGTTCAGCTACCAAGACTTTTTGAAGTTCCAGAAGACCAATTTGAAGTGACCATATGGTCGAAAATTCAAAATGACAATCTGCTTAATGAGATCAGAAGTAGAAACCATCGTCAACAGCATCATCGAATTGGCGACGAATTCCCCGGAGAAATATCGATGGAAATTTGTGGTTCCCTTTGCATTGCCGCAAAAGGCTTATGAATTGCTCGACGAGTTCGGACTAGCATTTGAACTCATACAGCATGGTGACGACCCATGGGTACGATTGACAATCTATTTCGGAGAGTACGTGCTAGGCAGTTTCGAGATCAATTACGAATATCATGTCACGTTCTCGAAACTTGCAAAGGTCTGGAAGGATGAATACTATTCTCGAATTGTCCACCCCGATCCGGATCATATTTCAGGTGGTGCGATCTATATTGTCGACCACAATCCACTCACGAAAATGCAACAAGAATTTGAGCGACGACTGGTGGAGATTTTGGAGCAAAACCGTTTCCTCCGTTTAAACGACAGCGACCTCGACGAGGTGATACTGGGGATGGAGTTCCCGATCCCAACATTTACATTTTTTGGGCCACAACCTACCGTTGATATGCTCATTTTCAAGCAGTTTTGGAACACCAGAGAGATTCATGCATAAGTTCAAATATGAAATTGAAAAGTTACAGTTGGCAGAATAAATCATGAGAGTAGAAGTAGAAAAAATCATCAATGGCATCATCGATTTGGCAACCAATTCTTTGGAACAATACCATTTGAAGACGGGGGAGAATTACAAGCTTGAGCATGAGGTTCTTGAATTGGTCAAAGAGTTTAGATTGGAATTTGTGATAAATCAACAGGAAAAAGATCCAGAGCAGCGCCTTCTCATCGACTTTGGCGAATATTCACAGGACGTTTTCCACATCAAGTATGAATATCACGTTACTTTTTCCAAGCTTGCCAAGGTTTGGAAGGATGTTTATTATTCGAAAATTAATCACCCAAATCCTGAAAATGCCTCGAATGGAGTCATCTATGCAACAGATTGTTCCGCATTGACCAAAACACAATATGAATTTGGCAATCGCCTAACGGAAATCTTGGAACAATTTCAATACCTAAAATTGGAAGGTCGCGACCTCATAGAAGTAAACTCAGACCTTGAATTTCCAGCAGAATCACTCAAGTTCTTTGGCCCGCAACCGACAGTGGAGATGGTTCTTTTCAAACCACTATGGGGTGATTGAAAAATAGGTCGCTGCCATCGGCGTGAGCAGCTACTTGGCCTACGAGGAATACCTGAAATTTGTGGATGGCAACAACGCCGCCCACGCGTTTGGGTTCAGAGGCGGCTAGCCCAGCGTGCTGGTGG
>JANMIM010001061.1:0-3847 GCA_031375795.1 Bacteroidota bacterium | reverse complement strand
ATTCTGGACGTGCGCCGGACGATGCCCAAAAATTTTTCGCCCACCCCCCAAAAGCACCCAAGACCTGCCCCGCTCGGCCACCGGCCAACATCCCCGGGGCGAGCGGGAAAATGTATCCACCAGAAAAACACCCGCGAAACGAAAAATTGAATGCCCTCAAGGAGCAATCCGAGCTGATCTTGGACACCTTGATTGAACCCGAAACCAATTTAAGGGTTGCCCTCCTCCAAACCCTCCACATCGTTTGCGAACTGATCGAAATCTTGATGGAACCCGAAGACCCCGGTTAATGGGGATTTTGGATTCTTCTTACTTCATGCTATTGACGATGAACCACACCGCGGTCGATTTCTTCGACGACAATCATGCTGCCGATTTCCGTGTCAGGGCAGGCGCTAAGGCCTACCGATCGGGCGAAATAGAGCCGCAATCCCTATTGCTGCTTTAGCGCATCCTTGATGAGGCGCTCGATGGTGACCTCTGGGCCCACAGCCTTGATGATCGCATCGACGCGGGTCTCCATCGCGGCCTTGGGCAGGCCCAGGCTCACAAGCGCGGCGACCGCCTCCTCGCGCAGCTTGCCCACGCCCGTGGGCGCAGACGCACCCCCGTCGATCACGAGCTTGCCCTTGAGTTCCAGGATGATGCGCGATGCCGTCTTGGCACCAATGCCCTTGACTTGCTTCAGGCGGTTCAGGTTTTCGGTCTCGATCACCTGCAGCAGCTCCTTGGGCTCGATGCTGGAGAGGATCGTGAGCGCCGTGTTGCCGCCCACGCCTTGGATGCTGAGCAATTGGAGGAAAAGCGTCTTTTCCCTAGGATCCAAAAACCCGTAGAGGTCGTGTGCATCCTCCTTGATCATCAAGTGGGTATGCAATTTCACCGATTCCTCCTTGCCGAGCTTGGAGTACGTGTTCAGTGAAATGCGCACATGGTAGCCGACCCCTGCGCATTCGATGATCACGTAGGCGGGGTCCTTGTGGGCGAGTTTTCCGTTGAGAAAGGCGATCATTTGTGTACCTCCATCATTTGTGCATCGACCACGGCGATCGCGGCAATGTTGACGATCTCGGTGACCGAGCTGCCGAGCTGCAAGATGTGCACTGGCTTCTTCATACCCAGCAGGATCGGCCCGATCAATTCAAATTCGCCCAATTCAGCCATGAGTTTGTAGGCGATGTTGCCAGACATGAGGTTGGGGAAGATGAATGTGTTGGCGCCACCGGTCTTGGCGAGCACGCTGAAGCTGTAATTCTCCTCCAAGATGTCGGGACGCATGGCCACGTTGGCTTGGATGTCGCCGTCGAGGATCCAATGTGGAAATTCCGTTTGGAGGATTTTGGTGGCGTCGATGACCTTGGAGGTGTCCTCGTCGATGTTGCTGCCAAAGTTGCTGTAGCTCAGCATGGCAATGCGTGGCATATGGTTGAAAAACCGCACCGATGCCTCGACCAACTTGGCGATCCCGACGAGTTCCTGGACGGTCGGCTTCTTGTTGATGGTGGTGTCGGCAAAGAAAAATGGGCCACGCCTGGTTTTCACGATGTGCATGCCGGCGAGGATGCCGTGCTCTTCCTTGCGGCCGATGGCTTGCAGGGCAGGCTTGATGCTCGTAGGGTAGTTTTTGGTGATCCCCGACACAAATGCGTCTGCCACGCCGGTCTCGACCATCATCGCACCATAGTAGTTGCGGTCGCGCATGAGCTTGATGGCATCGTGCAAGGTCATGCCCTTGCGCCTGCGCTTCTCAAAAAACTGCGTGCCATACAACTCGCGGTTGTGCTCCTCCTGCCATGGATCGATGATGGTGATGTTGGAGAGGTCCAGGTTGTTTTCGGCGATGATGGCTTGGATCTTTTTGTGATTGCCGAGCAAGATGGGGATCGCGATGCCGTCGTCCTTGAGGATTTGGGCGGCTTTGAGGACCTTGTAGGTATCTGCCTCGGCGAATACGACCCTTTTGGGGTTCTTTTGGGCACGCTCGATGATGCTCTTGGAGAGGCTCTCGTCACGGCCGACACGCTGCTCGAGCTGGACTTTGTAGGCCTCAAAGTCCATGATCGGCTTGCGCGCCACACCGCTCTCCATGGCGGCGCGGGCGACGGCACTGGAGACCGAGATGATAAGGCGTGGGTCGAGGGGCTTGGGGATGAGGTAATTGCGGCCGAAGACGAGGTTTTTTTCGTCATAGGCCTCGTTGACGGACTCTGGGACGGTCTCGTGGGCGAGCTCGGCGATGGCGAGTGCCGAGGCGATTTTCATCTGGGTATTGATCGTCGTGGCGCGCACGTCGAGGGCTCCCCGGAAAATGTAGGGGAAACCCAGGGCATTGTTGACTTGGTTGGGATAGTCGCTGCGGCCCGTGGCCATCACGGCATCGGGTCGCACTTCCAAGACTGCCTCTGCGGTGATCTCGGGATCAGGGTTCGCCAAGGCAAATACGATAGGGTTCACCGCCATGCGCTTCACCATCTCTTGCGACACGAGTCCGCCCGACGCCAAACCGATCATCACGTCTGCACCATCAAACGCATCCAACATGGACATCTTGGGCGAATGGGCATATTTGAGCTGGTACCGATTGATTCCCTCGCGGTTTTTGAAAATGTGGCCTTCGCGGTCAAATACTTGCATGTTTTCGACCTTGGCCCCGAGCTCCTCATACAGATTGAGGCAAGCGAGGGCGGCGGCACCCGCACCGATCACGATGAATTTCACATCCTGAATCTTCTTGTCGACCACCAGCAATGCATTGATCAGGGCTGCCGACGAGATGATGGCCGTGCCATGCTGGTCGTCGTGCATCACCGGGATGTTCATTTCGGCGACGAGGCGCTGCTCGATCTCAAAGCTCTCCGGGGCCTTCACATCCTCCATGTTGATCGCTCCAAATGTCGGCTCCAAAGCCTTGGCGACCATGATGAACTCCTCGACGGTGTTTGCGTTGATCTCGATGTCGAAGACATCGATGCCAGCAAATTTCTTGAACAGCATGGCCTTGCCTTCCATCACGGGTTTGGCGGCTTCTGGGCCGATGTTGCCGAGCCCGAGCACGGCCGTACCGTTGGTGAGTACCGCCACGAGGTTATCCTTGGCGGTGTATTCATAGACCTTGTCTTTGTCGGCTGCGATTTCAAGGCAGGGATAGGCAACACCCGGACTGTATGCCAGCGACAGGTCGCGCTGTGTGCTGACAGGCTTGGTGGAGACGACCTCGATCTTGCCCTTGGGCTCCCGACGGTGGTACTCTAGTGCATCCTCTTTGCGATTTATCATAATTACATTTCAAAATAAGATTGCAAAGTTAGCTGCTCCATAGCCTCTTGCAAGTGCCGTTATCCCCAGATCAAGGCAATTGCATGGGTGTGAAGCAATCAGGGCAGACAAGGGCAGGCGAGCAGCAAGGAGATGATCGCAACGAGGAATTCAGAAAATGGACCAATGTGGATGCTCAGTCGGTGTACCCGCGGTCGGCACGCATCTCGCCGCGGAGGTTGCGCACGAGCATTTGCCTGATGGTTTCGACGTCGGTGTATTTGCCCAGCAGGTACATCATTTTGGTGAGTGCTGCCTCAAAGGTCATGTCGCCACCAGGCAGCACGCCGTTTTTGAGCAGCAATGAACTCGTTGCATACCTGCCCATTTCCACTGAGCCGCCCATGCACTGTGTGATGTTCACGATCACCTTGCCCTGCTCGATGCTGCGCTTGATGCTTTCGATCAAGGCCTTGTCGGTGGGGAGGTTGCCTGCGCCATAGCTTTGGAGAATGATTCCTTTCAGCTTGGGGCTTAGGAGCACACTGTCCAGAGTCTCGGAAGAGATGCCGGGAAAAAAACGCAAATGGCC
>JANMIM010000733.1:0-2278 GCA_031375795.1 Bacteroidota bacterium | reverse complement strand
GCATCACCGGCATCGGCGATCACAAGCTTGATGTGGTAGGTGGAGCAGGGCATCACGGCCGACTTGGCGATGAGGGGCACCGTGAATCCGTCGTACTCCACCGTAGCGCCGGCGTTGTTGCTGGTGAAGTAGGCGGCGTTGGTGGTATTGCAGTTGGCGGGATACGGAGGGTTTGCATTGGCTCCGACGACGCCGATGTTCACGGTATTGATCGCCACGGGTGTGGTGGAGCCGGGAATGATGGCGATGTTTTGCGCGCCGACGATGCCGGGACCTGAGATGAAGAAGCCGAAGGCATCTGTGAAGTTTGAGCACACCCACTCGTCGTATTCATCGGATCCAAACACATAGGAAATCTGGATGGTGTCGCAGGTCGCCACCATGTCAAATTCCAGTACGCAGGCATCCTCGGTGAGGAAAGGGGCCGTGAGGACGTCGAGTTGTGGATCGCCCGGGGAGTTGTGGGCGGTCGTGATGCCCGTGTTGATGTTGGGCCCGACGGCGTTGCCTACCACACCCGAGGTGAGGAGCACCCCTGCTGGCAAGCCGACATTGGATCCGTTGCTGAGAAAGGTGCCTGCAGCACTGGGTTGCGTGTTGATCGTCGCATTGGAGACGACGATGCCTGGCCCGATGAGCTGATTCACCAATTGGGTCGCATTGCTGCTGGGGGTCACCTGGATTTGCCCAAATGCAGAAAAACTCGCCATGGCCAAACAAAAACATACAAGAGCATGGCTACCAATCGATCGCATTCTATTCATTCTTTTTTCTTCAAGCCGAGGAAATGTGATTTTGAGAAGGGAAACTTACGAATTTGATTTCAAATTTCCGTTGCCCACAGCCATTTGTGAACAAAACTCATCGAAAAAATAGCTGTCCACTTTGTACACCATTGGGGTCGACATTCCCACATTTCTTGTTTGCCCATTGCATTTTGGTACACAATGGCTAATTTGTACCGTCATTTGCTGTCGTGGGAGTTCTCCGTGGCTGTGAATGGTCGGTTTTATTCAGCGCAGGAGCCTTATTTTGCTTGGTAGTATGCCCCAAACGTATGTCACTTTACCCAGTCCCAACATCCCGCGAGAGCAAAGGGGGAATGTCATTTATGGGATTTTCGGGCACTTGGGTTCGCCATTCACCTTCATACTCGTCGTCGCCCTGCTGGGCATCACTCCCCTGAACGTGGCGATCGCCTTCTTTGGTGCCTCCCTCATTTTCATTCCCTTCACGATCTGGGAGGAACACAAGAATGCCTCGATCGAACTCCCCAAGTGTACCCGCAAGGAAATTGTGGATGGCTTGGTGATGGTCTTCATCAAAGGCGTTCTCGTCGGCGGCGGTTTCGTGACGGTGGGTTGGTGGGCGCTGTCCTTCATTCCGCTCTATGGCAAGCTGTATGACAACTGGTGGCTCATCGTCGGGGCTACGTTTGCGGTGGACCTTGCCTACTATTGGATCCATCGCTTGCTCAGCCACAGCCGAGGCAATGGCGCGATCTTGAAATATTACCGCAAGAAGCATGCTGCACACCACAGCGTGACCGAGCTCGATTTCATGCGTGGCAACCAAAGCTCGCTCGTCGACACGGCCATCAGCCAATTCCAGCCTTCATTGATCTTCATCTCCTATTTCATGGGTATGGACTTGGCATCGACTTGGTCGGCCTATGCGCTCATCCTGTTGTTCCAGGCCACCGACCACACGTCGGTGACTTACAACATCGGGTGGCTCAAGTATTTTTTCATGGACAATCATGCCCACAAGCTGCATCATTGCAAGCGCGGCAATCTCATCAACCATGCTGCGGCATTCAGCATCTACGACCGCCTGTGGGGCACCTATTATGAGGACTGGAACTTGAGCTCCAACTACTTGCATCATCATCGCATTGCGCTACCGATCAAACGGATCGAAAAACCGGAGAAGGAAGGAGCTTTGGGGGGAAGTGGGTTGGGGGTTGAGGGGTGAGAGAGGAGAGTTCAGAGTTCAGAGTTGAGAGTTCAGAGTTCAGAGTTCCCCGATCTTTGATCGGGACAGGCAGAGTTCAGAGTTTTGTTGGCTTTGCGAACCTTTGCGGTCCTTTGCGGCTTCATCTTCAGCTTATGGGGTTCGGGGTTGATGGGAAGTCGGTGTGATCTAGATGAAGGATGAAAGTTTTGTTGGCTTTGCGAACCTTTGCGGTCCTTTGCGGTTTCATCTTCAGCTTATGGGGTTCAGGGTTGATGGGAATCCGGTACGATTATGATGCAAGGAGTTTTGACACACGGTGTAG
>JANMIM010001005.1:0-5048 GCA_031375795.1 Bacteroidota bacterium | reverse complement strand
CCCCGTGCGTGGCATCGGCAAGTCCTCGCTCGACAAGCTCACCGTCCTCGCCGACGAGGCGGGCTTGGGCCTGTGGGATGCGCTGCTGCAGGTCGAGCGCTTCGCGGAATTGGGTCGCACCCGCAAGGCATTTGCCGACTTTGTGCTGCTCATCAAGACCTTTGGCCTCAAGGCCCGCGAGGCCAATGCCTACGAGGCCGCGAGCTACATCGCCAAGCAGAGCGGCATCCTCAAGGAATTGCATGAGGAGAACAGTGTCGAGAGCCTGAGCCGCTGGGAAAACGTGCAGGAATTGCTCAACGCCGCCAAGGAATTTGTGGAGGAACCCGACAACGATGCCCATACCCTGGACGCATTCCTCGCCGAAATCTCCCTCTTCAGCGACCAAGACGAGAAAAACGACGATCCCGACTTTGTGACCCTCATGTCGATCCACGCCGCCAAGGGACTGGAGTTCCCGAGTGTGTTTGTGGTGGGCTTGGAGGAGGAATTGTTTCCGAGCTTCATGTCCTTGGGAAGCCGGGCGGATCTAGAGGAGGAACGCCGCTTGTTTTACGTGGCCGTGACCCGCGCCAAGGAGCGGCTCACCCTCTCCTACGCCAAGAGCCGCTACAAGTATGGCTCCCTGAGCTATAACGAGCCGAGCCGCTTCCTCGCCGAGATCGCGACCGAGTACGTGAGCCTGCCCAGCCGCGGCCGTGGACCCGCGCCCACGCAGCCAGGCATCCCCATCAGCACACGCTCACTCACGCAGCGCCCGGAGCGCACCGTGCGCAGGCAGCCGGGCAACATGGAGGATTTTGAGGGCGACAAACTCGACGGACTCACGGCGGGCATGGAGGTGTTGCATGCAAAATTTGGCCCGGGCAAGGTCATCGTGGTCGAGGGAAATGTACACGAGCGCAAGGCAACGGTGTTTTTTCAGGACATCGGGCAAAAGGTCTTGTTGTTGAAGTATGCAAAACTGAAGATTTTGAATTAAATTCGCGTCTCGAAAAGCGTTCGGGTAGGGAATGGAGGCCGCCGAGGCACAAGCCACGGCAAGGATAGCTTGAGTTGCCCGACCGCCAAATCATCAATGAAGAGCATGAAATACAAGATTTCGGACGAGACCATGAAACTCCGCGAATTTGGACGCAACGTCCAGATGATGCTGAATTACTGCAAGAAGCTGGAGGACCGCGACGAACGCAACGCACTGGCGAGGTACATCGTGCGCATCATGGCCAACATCAATCCCATCGTGCAGCAAGAAGCCGACTACGAGCAGAAACTCTGGGACCACTTGTTGCATTTGGCTGACTACGAGCTCGATGTGGACATCCCTTCGGAATTCACACGTGCCGAGTACACCCCGCGCAACCAGCGCCCGACCAAGCGCCTGGACTTTCCATCCACCCGAGCCAGGTTTCACCAGTATGGCCGCAACGTGGAGTTGATGTCTGAGGTGGCGGTGAAAATGACGGACGAGGACGAAAAATTGGCCTTGATCGCCATGATCCTCAACATCATGAAAATGCAGATCAAGGGCGCGGAAAAAGACAGCAATGCCGAGCTCATCGTCTGCGAGCACCTCAAAATGATGACCAAGGGCAAGCTCGACTACCAGCCCGAAGACGTGCGCTTCCACAAATACTCCCGCGAAACCGCACCGCCCCTGGCCAACTATTCCACAGCCATCTACCAAAGGCCCAGTGGTGCCAAAAAGAAGAAAAAGAAGGTCAATACCATGGGCAACAACAAGAAGTTCAAATAACCCCCAGCTATGCAGTACTTTGAAATCGAAGGCGGCCACCAACTGAACGGTGAAATCGAACCCCAAGGCGCCAAGAATGAAGCCCTTCAAGTCGTCTGTGCAGTATTGCTCACAGAGGAAAAGGTCGTGCTGGAAAACCTGCCCGACATCCTCGATGTGAACCGCCTGATCGAGCTGTTGGAGCTGATCGGTGTCGAAGTGAAACGCTTGGAGCCCGGCAAGGTGAGCTTCAGGGCCAAGGATGTGAAGATCAGCCTGCTGCTCAGCAATGAATTCAAGCAGGCCGCAGCACGTCTGCGTGGCTCGATGATGATCCTCGGCCCCCTCTTGGCCAGGTTTGGCGAGGCGCTCATGCCCCAGCCCGGTGGCGACAAGATCGGCCGTCGCCGTGTGGACACCCACTTCATCGGGTTCCAGCAGCTCGGCGCCCACTTTGTCTACAACGAAAAGGAAAGCTACTACAAGGTCTTTTCACATGGCCGCCTCAAAGGTGCATGGATGCACCTGGACGAGCCCAGCGTCACCGGCACCGCCAACATCGTGATGGCGGCCGTGCTCGCCGAGGGCACGACCACGATCTACAATGCCGCCTGCGAGCCCTACATCCAGCAGCTCTGCAAGCTCCTCAACAGCATGGGCGCCAAGATCGAGGAGACCACCATCGGCTCCAACAAGCTCATCATCAACGGTGTCGAGAAGCTCGGCGGCAACAAGAAGCCCCACCGCATCCTCGCCGACATGATCGAGATCGGCTCCTTCATCGGCATGGCTGCCATGACCCAGAGCCAGCTCACCATCAAGAACGCAGACGTCGAGCACCTCGGCCTCATTCCCACGGTATTTCGCAAGCTCGGCATCGACCTGGAAGTGCGCGGCAACGACCTCGTCGTGAACCGGCAGCACATCAACAAGCTCGACACATATATAGACGGCAGTTCGCTCACGATCTACGACCATCCATGGCCGGGCTTCACGCCCGACTTGCTGTCGATCGTGCTCGTGGTCGCCACACAGTGCGAGGGCTCGGTGCTCATCCACCAGAAGATGTTTGAGAGCCGCTTGTTTTTTGTGGACAAGCTCATCGAGATGGGTGCCAAGGTGATCTTGTGCGACCCGCACCGCGCCGTGGTCATCGGCCTCGGGCGGCAGCACATGCTGCGCGCGATCCGCATGACGAGCCCCGACATCCGCGCAGGCATCGCCCTGCTCATCGCCGCGATGAGCGCCAACGGCACGAGCCGCATCTACAACATCGAGCAGATCGACCGTGGCTACCAAAACATCGAGGCGCGCCTCAATGCCCTCGGTGCCCGCATTCGACGCATGAAGGAATAATTCGCGCCACGCGACCGGTTCATACATGAGGCGATTTCTACTGCTACACCTGATGCCATTGGTCGGGCTTTGCTTGATGCAGGGCCTGGGCCACACCGTGTATGCAGCGCCCGCCACCCCGCCGGGCGGTGGCTTGGACAGCATTCCCCGCGAATCGCTCGTGTTTGTGGAGGCCTATGACATCACGGGCCAGAGCCTCGGCCTCTCGGTCGGCGTCATCGTCAAAAAAGGCTACGTCGCCCTCAATTACCACTACCTCGTGGGCGCAGACAGCGTCAATGTCTTCAAGCCCGGCGAACCCATGCGGTATGGATCAGACGGCTTTCTTTCCGTGCAGGAAGACAAGGACCTGATTGTCATTTCAGTACCCACACTCACCGGGAAGTTTGCAACCCTGAGCGATGCCGAATTTCCCAAGGATGGCAGCACCGTGCAGCTCACCGCGAGCGCAGACCAGCGTCGGCTGCAGTTTGCAAATGCCATTGTGAGCGGCAGAAAGGACATCGACGGGCAGACCCTGCCAGAGATGATCTCGGGGCAGATGGACGACTGCACGGGTGGCCCCATCTTCCAGAGTGGCAAGGTGGTGGGCTTCGCGCTCGCCGGCTACCTTGACGAAAACCGCTATTATGCCTACGCCGTGCCTGCATTCGAAGCCAAGCGCCTGCTCAACCGCAGCTTTGTCATCAAGTCCTACACCTCATTCAGCGACCTCACACCCACCAAGGTCACCCAATTGCAGTCCGTGCTCATGGAATCCCTCGATGCCGTGCTCTGGAAACAGATGCCCGAAGCCGAACGCCTCGCCCGCAGCAAGGGCAAGCTCGTGCTCGTGGACGTCAGCACCAAATGGGCTGGCTGGAGCAACCTCATGGAAAAGAACACCTATTCCAAGAAAAGCATCATCCGGTACCTGAACGAGAACTTCCTTGCCGTGAAGCTCGATGCAGAGTCGACCGATTCGATCGCATTCAACCGGCTCATCTACACCCGCAATTCTGGCAGTGCCTACCATACGTTGGCCTATTCTTTGCTGGAGGGTAATATGCAATTTCCATCCACGGTGATTCTGGACGAAGAAGTCAACGAATTGTTGGTGATCCCGGGTTACATGGATGCGCACAAGATGGAGGTCGTCCTCCATTACTTCTTTGAAAAAGCATATCTCAACGAGGGGCTCAGCTTCCAGCTATACGAGTCCCGATACTGGGAAAAACAAGCCGCACTGGAAGGCAACTAGTGCGCGAGACAATGAGAAAGATGGATAAAACACGTAACCCGGAGACGGGAGAAACAGCTGAAATGAAGATGGAAACCCCTGAAAATCAAGAACCAATCATGGACAACTCGGTTCCTGTAGAAATCGAAATCGTAGAGGAGGCCCAAGACCAACTCGCAGACCTGCAAAAGGAACTCGTGCAGAGCAAGGCACGTGCCCAGGAGGCCACCGAGCAATACTTGCGCTTGCTGGCGGAGTTTGACAACTTCAGAAAACGCAGCCGCCGGGAGTATGAATCCCTGCAAGAATATGCTGCTGAAAAAATCCTCATTTCCTTGCTGCCTGTGCTCGATGACTTTGACAGGACACTGACAGCAATGGAGAAGACTGACAATTTGGCATCCATCCGTGACGGAATCAACATGGTCACCGCCAAATTGCACCGCACCTTGGAAAAAGAAGGCCTGAATCTGATCGAGACCATCGGCGAGGACTTTGACAGCTCGCTGCACGAGGCCATCCACAGCATGGAGGCGGGTGACGACAAAAAAGGCAAGGTGATCGAGCAGGCGGAGAAAGGCTATCGCTTGAAAGACAAGCTGATCCGTTGTGCAAAAGTAATCGTAGGAGAATAATCGCATGGCCAAGAGAGACTTTTATGAAGTCCTGGGCGTCGCCAAGGATGCCAACAAGGACGATATCAAAAAGGCCTATCGCAAGCTTGCGATGCAGTACCAC
>JANMIM010001000.1:0-3736 GCA_031375795.1 Bacteroidota bacterium | reverse complement strand
GGCACACCGCCACCGGCAGCCACCGCCAGAAGGCCTCAAATGACATCCCAAGATGCAGTATTCTCACGCAAGGCCACGCATCTTGCAGATTGATATGAGATTATATGATATTTTTCATGTAAATTGCAATCGTTTTGGGGTTGCATTTTCCCCGTCGGTACCAACTATTATCTTTAAAACTGTGGAAACTAAATTACACCAACTCGCCCTGATGGGGCTCTTGCTTCTTGGAATGGGGAGGCTTTCTGCCCAAACGATCCTCCACACAGAGGGTTTCGAGACAGACGGGGAAGGCTCCCGTTACACGAGCAACACCTTCAATTTTTGCGCAGGTGCTCCTGGTGCCAACCCGGATTATTTCTTGCGTACAAACTCCAATCCGGTACTCCCTCCCGGGACGTGTACGATTGGCTTCGGAAGCGGCGTTACCCCGGATCCTGTAACCCTTTGTGGCGCTTGCGGCACCTTCTTCTGGGCATCCGAAGACATTAGATCGAGTAGCCCCGTCCTCAATGCGAACCCTCCAGGAAACATCACCACGAGTTCGATCAATGTGACTGGCTATGGCACACTCACAGTATCGTTGTTTCTGGGAACCGCAAGCAACAACAATACAAGGTGGGAATCGGCTGACTCGATCAATATTCAAGCAAGCCTGAACGCTGGCGCATTTCGTACTGTCGGACGATTTGTGGGCGATGCCGTAGCCGGCGGTCGCCTTCGTATTGATGCGAATTTGGACGGGGTTGGGGAGGGTGCTACGGTGGATCAAAGTGCCTTGACACAATACACGTTTAGCATCCCCGGTTCCGGAACCAACCTCAGGGTGAGGCTTGATTTTGATCAATTAGGCGGCACCGAAGAAATTGCCGTCGACCTGATCCAGGTGCGTGGCAACGTGATCGTGCCGGTGAAATGGGCCAGTTTCACTGGCCATCAGCTCGATGATGCTGTGAAACTAGATTGGGTGACCACCGAAGAAGTCAACGTAAGTACATTCGAAATCGAGCGCCTCCACGAGGAAGGTACTTACACGCCGATCGGGACGGTCCTGGCCAAGGGTCAAGCGGGCAGCTACGCCTTCGTCGATCCCAATCCGGCTGCGGGCACCAACCTGTACCGCATCCGCCAAGTGGACATCGACAACAACTACACCTACAGCGATGTCGTCGAAATCCATTTTGCCGCCAATTTCAAGACGGTGCTCTACCCCAACCCGATGCACGACGGCTGCCGTCTCGCCATCGAGGGCGATGCGGTCTCTGGCACCCTGCAATTGATCGACAACACAGGTCGCCTGTTGCGCACCAGCACATTTGAAAACACCCAGGAGCTCCAAATCGAGCGCGGCAACTTGCCCGCAGGCATCTATCACCTGCGCCTCGACCTCAGCAATGGCCGCTCATTCACCAAAAAACTCATGATCCACGATTGATCGGCAGTTTTTGTTGGCCTTCACGGCCAGAATGCGGAACTTCATCGCGAGATGGAGTTCCGCATTCTTTTTCAAGACCAGCACATCGTGGCGATCCAGAAACCCAGCGGGATCTTGGTTCACCGCACCGGCATATCGGCTGACAGGGTGTTTGTGTTGCAGGAGCTCCGCAATCAGCTAGGCAGCCAAGTCTACCCGGTGCATCGGCTGGACCGCGGCACCGCCGGCGTATTGCTGTTTGCCTTTGATTCCGCATCCGCCCGCGCCATGCAAACCGCCTTGGAATCGCCAGAAAGTACCAAGACCTACCTGGCGATTGTGCGGGGTTGGTTGCCGGATGAGGGCGTGATCGAGCACCCGCTGGAAAAAGACGGCACCGGCGAATTGCAGGCGGCGCTCACCACCTACCGTCGCCTCGCCAAGGCCGAGCTGCAGAAGCCCGTGGATCGCTATGCCACGGCGCGCTATTCGCTCGCAGCGGTGCGGCTGCATACCGGCCGCATGCATCAGATCAGGCGACATTTTGCGCATGAGCGCCACCCGGTCTTGGGCGACAGCAAGCGCGGCGACCGCCACCACAACCACATGTGGGAGCGTGAATTTGCGATGACGACCATGCAGTTGCTCGCTTGGCGGCTCAGCTTTGTTCACCCATTTACAGCGGAAGTCATGGCCTTGGAGGCGGAGCCTGAGGACGAGATGCTGCGCGTCTGCAAAATTCTCGGCTGGGATCTGGGAGAATTTGCGCACTTTTGTTGGACATGATGTCTCTGATTCTCCCCCTCTTCTGGCTCCTCCACTCCTACTTGATGCAGCAGTCCAGCCCCGCGGCAGGCGGCGCCGACTACCGCTACTACCAAAGCGACGTCCGCGAATTGCCGGTGGGCCCCAAGTCGCCGGCCTACGCGGTATGCGACATGCTCGAGACCTTCACAGGCGTGCCCACGCGCCTGGATGCGGAGGCCCTGCGCGCCCAAGAGCACGAGCACAGCGGCACCGGCGCGATGTCCACCTTCTACCAATACCTGCTGGAGCGCAAAGGCGTCGTGCCCATCGATGACCGCCTGGACTCCTTGCACGAGTCGCTTTACACACATTATATATGTCCGCCAGGCTCGGTGCTCTCCTTGGCAGACCCCGGCAAGATCAATGCCCCCAACAAGATCGTGTCCCTGCTCAACTCGGGCATCAAGGGCGTCGTGGTCAGCTATGACTATTGCCCACGCGACTGGAAAAAAGGCATCTGGAAATTGGGCGACAAAAAGGGGCGCCACCGGCCCAAGGGCATGCACACGGTGCTGATCGTGGGGCAGCAGGACAGCAGCTTCATTTTCAAGAATTCGTGGGGCAAGGGCTGGGGAGACAGCGGCTATGGGCTGATGACGTTTGACTACCACCGCAAGCATGCACACGAGGGACTGATCGCCTATCTGGCCGATGCCCAGCAACCCGACACCGCATTGGTCGCCGACATGGCCATCAAGCTGTTGCCAGAAACCTTGGAGGGCGTGCCACATCTCCAGGTGTCCATCGTAGCCGTCGGGCCCGGGAGATTGCCAAAATTGACCGAACTGAGCTACCTGTTGGAGGATGGGGAAGCTGTTCCGATGCCCAGAAAGGTGTTGATTTCCGAAACGGCTGCCGGCGTCGGCTACCCGGTGATGCTGAAGCTGCGCGACAAGACCACGCCCTTCAAGCTCAGGATCACCTATACGGTCCAGGGCCAAGTGCCTGTACAGGTGACGTTTCCCGAATTGCATTGGGAAAACACGCAGGTCACCATTCGGCCCAATTGATGCGATCTGTAGACAAGACGGCGCTTGCTGAATATTTGGCCTGCTTTTTGAACGATCGCAATTTCCCCGTCGGAATGCTTAAATTCGAAGCGGATTAGTTCAAATTCACACTGAAAATGTTTGACCCCATGTTCAAGAAATCATTTCTCCTCGTGCTCCTCGTGGCAGTCGGCTTCATGGGCCTGCAAGCCCAGACGATGAAGATCACGGACCCGGTGAAGTACAACGACTACATCGTGGACCAGCAAAACCGCATCGGCGACGAGTTGCTCAAGCTCATCGGCATGTTTGATGCGCTGCCAGAAGACAAAACCGTATGCACCGACCAGTTGGAGGTGATCATTACCACCGCCAAGTCCTCCATTTCCAATACCAAAAACTTGAAGGCCATCGCCAACGAGTTTGGGATCAAGAATGCCGCCATCGAGTTGTTTACCTTCTATCAAAACACGATGGATACCGACTACCGCACGGTGATCGATCAGCTGTGGACGCTCGGTGCGGT
>JANMIM010000978.1:0-3462 GCA_031375795.1 Bacteroidota bacterium | reverse complement strand
ATGAATTGAAGGTCTGGAAATCCACGATCCAAGACATCAAAAAGGAAATCTCGGGGCAAAGAACCCGATTGGAAAACCTGTGGCGAACAGCGAAAAAGTGGGATTATGCCGTCTGGGAACAATACTTTTTGGGGCATCCGCTCGTCGGGATTTTGGTAAGGAGATTGATCTGGCAATTTGAAACGGTCGGTGTCGTGCAAGATGGAATTTGGCGTGACGGACGGATTGTAGACATTGCCAATCAGCCGATTACGAACATTGGCCGATCTTCGGTGACCCTTTGGCACCCAGCACTTGCGGAGGCCGGCGAGGTCCTCGCATGGCGCAATTTGATCCTCGCCCAGGAGATCAAGCAGCCCTTCAAGCAGGCCTACCGCGAAGTCTACCTCGTGACAGCTGCCGAGATTGCGACCTCGACCTATTCCAACCGATTTGGCGGGCATGTCGTGCGGCACCACAAGCTCGTAGCCTTGGCGCAGCAACGGCTTTGGAATTACACCGTCAGTGATTTGCATTCGGGCCATAACAATCCGAGCATCGCGTTTCCAGAGGCGCAAATCTTGTGCATCTTTGATTTGGGCAATGAACGCGAATTTGCAAGGACTGGACGTGTACATTTTCAAAATACCCAGCATGGTTTTGCGTTGCGCATGGAAACCGTCCCCAAGCTCATCTTTTCCGAGGCGATGCGCGACGTCGATTTGTTTGTGGGCGTTTGCTCGATTGGCACCGAGGAACAATGGGAAGATCAGCTGTACCGAGAATATTGGCGCAGTTTTTCTTTTTCGGAATTGTCGGAAATTGCCCAGACGCGCAAGAGCGTGATCGCCTCGATCCTCCCCAAATTGAAGATCAAAGATCTCTGCAAAATCGAAGGCAACTATCTCATCGTCAGCGGAAAACTCCACACCTACAAAATCCACTTCGGGAGCGGAAATATATTGATGTCCCCCAACGATCAGTACCTCTGCATCCAGCCCGATGTCCGTTACGGTGCGAATCCGATGCTTTGGCTGCCATTTGACGGCGATGCCACCCTGTCGATTATCCTCAGCAAGGCGCTGCTATTGGTCGATGATGACAAAATTACAGATCCGACGATATTGAATCAATTGAATCGAATATGAGTGAAAACGAACCAGGTGCAAGCAATGCACAATTTGCTAAGCCGAGTCACGATATTGAGACTTCTGGGTTCCTGCCTATTGGGGATTATTTCTGCCCTATTTGCACCGCTCGGCTCAACCCCAATCCCCGTTACCCGCGCTACGTCTGTGGCGACTGCGCCGCAAAAGCCACAGATATCGCGAGGCGCAAGCTGCAATTTTACAATGCAGGCTTAGGCGGAGGCTATATTGCGCAGTACGTGGACACGCAGGAAACCTACCATTCCCACATTTGCTACATCGACGGCATCCGCTGTCACGCCGACGAGGCGCGGTTTGGCGGCATCGTGATCGAGGTCGCAGAGGAGGGCTAGGCGATTTGCTGCGGCCTTGCTGGTTGCCACGCTATTTATTTGTTGCAAGCCTGCCGACGAGGTCATTTGTATGTGATTTTCCATTACCTTCACATCAGCACGGTATCGCAAATTCTGTTCGCTCGACTGTAAAGGAGGGCTAGCCACGGCACCTGCACCAACTTCTTGTACGCCAACTAGGAAATGACATGGTTCGCTCACTCACTATAGCGAGAAGCGCAAAGCAGCAACAAGGCAGCCCAATGCCCGTGCAGCTCTATGCCGCAGGCAAACATGCGACCTTCCAGTTTGCCGACAAGCGTGCCTCCTCGGTCGATCAACGACAGGTTCAGGCCATCGTTCACAAGAGCCCGCAAGTCACGCAGGCCCTACAGATGCAAGCCATGGCCACGCAATTCGCCCAGCGGCAGCCGCAGGTGATCCAGAAAAGGGCAAACAGCACCGGCCTGCCTGACCAGCTCAAATCGGGCGTCGAGTCGCTCTCGGGCATTTCCATGAACGACGTAAAAGTGCATTACAATTCGTCCAAGCCCGCGACCCTGCAAGCCCACGCCTACGCGCAAGGCACGCAGATCCACATCGCGCCCGGGCAGGAGAAGCACCTGCCCCACGAGGCATGGCACGTCGTGCAGCAAAAACAGGGCCGCGTGAAAGCGACGATGCAGCTCAAGGGTGTCGGGATAAACGATGACCGCAGCCTGGAACGCGAGGCGAATGTGATGGGCACCAAGGCACTTGGGAAGGGTGCTTTGCAACTCATGCGGGATCCAGATTTGTGGGGCATTGTGCAGCGCCATGGAACCATGGATTTGCGGGGATTGGAGGCTGGGAGAAGTAACGCGCATGAGACTGGTGGAATGCAATTCAAAGCATTCGCACCCAAAAGACTACGGGTGCGCAGCCTCCGTGAAAACAACTGGAACAACCCTGCACAATTGGCGTCTTTCGCTGACATCAGAAAGGGCGTTGGCGATTTTCTGAAGAATCCGAAGGTCAATGCGGCGTTGCTCATTGCTGAAGGATCGCTGTCGGTGATTGCTGGTGGTTTGATGATCGCAACGCTCACTCCTCCGGGTTTGTTGGCAGGTATTCCCATGGTAGCCACCGGTGTGATGAAAATCGGACGGGGAATATTGGGATTCATCAAAATCAAGGCGCAATCCAGCAACAGTGAGAAATGGGTCAAGCGGATTACATTGGCAGAAAATGTTCTGCGCGGCCTGGAATCAATTAGTCAAGGTATTACAGCGAAAGCCTTGATGCCGGGACCGCTGGGAATTGTGTTGATGGTCCAGGCTGGTATTAAGTTGTTGCGGTCATTCGCGCAGTTTGTAGAGAGTCATTCGGATGAAGGCTCACGCGTCAAGAAGGTTGCCAGTGGGATTGGAGCGGCATTGCATTACCTGGAGGTCGCTGCTGGATTTGCTGCCGCTGGTCTTGGGTTTGCGCATACCGGGGCAGGCGCATTCGGGCCATTTGCCACTACAGGGATATCGGCTTCCAAGACGATGAGGGCCAGTGGCAAGGCGGTCAAGACTTCAGAAATGAGGGTGACAGAAGGTGAGCATGCACCATTGATCAACTAGGTAAACTACTGATCTCGAGGATTGCTTTTTTTGCCTATATTCGTTTTGCGTATTGCAAGTATTGGAGATCGAATGGGAAGGACCCCAAGGGGAATGACTGAAAAGAAATAGTTGTTAAAAGACTCCTGTGAATAAACGATGGAAAGCGCACGATATGCTGGAAAAGTTCCGTTGAAGCAACAAGGCAACCCAATGCCCGTGCAGCCCTATGCCGCAGGCAAACATGCGACCTTCCAATTTGCCGACAAGCGTGCCTCCTCGGTCGATCAGCGACAGGTGCAGGCAATCATTCACAAGAGTCCGCAAGTCACGCAGGCCCTACAGATGCAAGCCATGGCCACGCAATTCGCCCAGCGGCAGCCGCAGGTGATCCAGAAAAGGGCAAACAGCACGGGC
>JANMIM010000951.1:0-3620 GCA_031375795.1 Bacteroidota bacterium | reverse complement strand
ATTTGGGTTTTCCAAAAAAAAGATAAATATTTATTGCTTATCAATAAATATTTATCGATCTTTGTCCCAGAAACTTCAATATGAAAAGCATCATGAAAGGAAAATCCAGCACTGAAATCATCTTGAAGGTCATGCATGTCGTGGCCTGGGTCGTCTTTGTCGGGCTGTGCATCGAGGCGGGTGCCATGCTCGTGGCCTATACGGTGAGCCTTTTTAACCCGATAGCGGCGTCTGACCTGTACATGGGGCTGGACCTGTCTGCGGTACATGCTTACCGCTTTTGGCACTATACTTATGTGGTGTCGTTTATGATCGGATTACTTGCTGCGAAGGCTTATGCGGCATTTCTTGTCATCAAGATCTTTGGCAAGCTCAATCTGAGCCATCCATTTGAGGGCGGGGTAGCAAAGTTGATCGAAAAGCTGAGTTATGTGATTTTGGGAATGGGCGGCTTGGTATTGATTTCCAATGCTTATGCGCAATGGCTGGACCATCGCGGTGTGCATGTGCCCGACGGCGAGAATCTGGAAGGATTCCTGTTTCTCGCGGGCATCATCTTCATCATGGCGCAGATTTTTAAGAAGGGCACGGAGCTCCAGGCTGAAAACGAACTGACCATTTGATATTATGCCCATCGTAGTCAATCTGGATGTAATGATGGCCCGGCGCAAAATGTCGCTGAATGAGCTGTCGGAAAAGGTGGATCTCACCCTCGCCAATCTCTCGATCCTGAAAACGGGAAAGGCGAAAGCCATTCGCTTCAGTACGCTGGAGGCGATCTGCAAGGCGCTGGATTGTCAGCCGGGGGATTTGCTGGAGTATGTGGAGTAGGTGAATGACCTTGTAGGACGTTCTGAGGTACCTCTCCAATTGCTATACCTTTGTTTTTTGCAAGGCTGATCGGTATTTGTGTTACAACGATGATCTTCAAAAATTGAGGAGTCTATCATTCTTGTTTTACAGCGTTGCGTTTTGTAGATTCGAATCGTAATTGCAGCATCGAGCATTCGTTTTTCGATGCTCCGACAGCGAATGAGATCGGCAGTTTCTTATTGAACCAAATCCACAAAAAAAAGAATGTCAAAATCCATCACCCCATTTGCCCATCCAGATAGGATCAAGAACATCCGGATTTCTCCTGATGGCAATACAATCGTCACGCTATCAGATGATTACAAATTTCGTGTTTGGGACAGCGAGACCGGAAAATTGATTTCCATGGGCAGCCCTACAGGTGGCAAGGACTCGGTCCCATCATTGGCAATTTCTCCTGATGGGAAGACGATTGCGACCGGAAGAGCATATTTGAAACTTTACGATGCGCAAACTGGGAAGCTGATCCGCGAATTCAAGACTTCAAAACGGGGCGAAATCAAAGCGTTTGCATTTTCTCCTTCGGGTGGAGAAATTGCCACCATATCACCTAGAATCATAGGTGGTTTGGACAATGGCTTACGAGTTTGGGATATCGCCTCCGGGGATTGTATTGTCCAGAAGCCATGCAAAGACAGTTACGATGCAGAGATCGCATGGCCCGTGGCCGATCAGCTGATAGTGCTTACCAACGACCCCAAGATAGAATTCTTTAATCCCAAAGACTTGAACGTTCTCAGAACTAAGGCGCTGCAAGAGAATGCTGCATTTGAGAATTTGATTGTGACCAGCCGATTCATTTACCTAAACAACTACTACATCTTTCATTGTCTACGGCTAGTCGATCTCGAATATGATTGGAACATGGTTTTTCCGGCAGATGAGGATCTCGACAACTATGGAAATTTTGATGTTTCGCAGGATGGGAAATGGATGATACGCGCCGGAAAGCCAAATAAAAAACAGCAAAGTTCTGAATTGATCGTAGTTGATCTCGAAGCGCGTATTCAGGCTAAGCCGATCGCGCTCCCCAAGGACCAAGAACGGAGATATGTACACATGGCTTTTTTGCCAGGAGGTAAGTCGTTCGTCGTTGCCCTTGGAAACAACCTGTGGAAATCTGAAATTCCTGGCTGATTCCATCGCGCGACGCCGTTTCTGTTTGGGCCATCTTGCACATGGAATAGACCCCACATTATTCCCTCCGAGGCTTCAACAATCCCCCAAGCATCCCCAACAAGATCGCCATCAACAGCGACGCGATCGGTATGATTTCCAGCCCGCTTCCCTTCATGTCGGGCAACAGCACCGTCGCGACGCAGAGCAAACCTGCAAGCACCAAGACGACGATGCGCTGCCAGGGCCTGCGCTGAAAGGCATAGACGAGTGCGAAGCAAAGGCAGGTTGCCAGCAGGAGCAAGGCCAATAGGATGAAGCGCATCATGGCCTCCATGGCGCTTTCAATGCCTTGGGCCCCTAGCACGGTCCACCATTGTAGGAGTCCAATCCCGACGATGAATCTGCGAATATATGGGTTTGCGCTTTTCATCAATGTAGCTGTGCAGCGCGCAATGTCGCCCAATACTGCTGATGTTTTTCGTCTTGAAAAATAGGCAATCAAAAAGGACCGCCTATCACCCAGCACAAATCCGATGTTCGGTCGATCAAGCCGTCGGCTTGGTAAACGTCCAGCCCTCCAAGAACTTCTGTTGCAGCATCGGGTGGTCGCGCAGCACCGAGTTGGTGCACAGCTTGATATTGGCTTGCTTGGCGGCATTGGTTTTGAGGTAATAGCCCACCGACAGGCCGATCGCCAAGCCGATGATGCCACCGATCACGAAGTGCTCGTCGATCATGGCACCCAGCAAGATGCCGACCACCAAGCCAAGCGCTGTGAAGAGCCAAAACTTGTTTTCGGCATTGTCGTGTACCTCCTTGCAGCTCGCGCAGCGCGGAATATCGGCCTCGATGTACTGGTACTGTACGCGGCGCGGAATGAAGGTGCGCTCAGTCTCCTTGTAGATCGTTTTGGAGAGCTTGGAGGCGTCGTCAGTGGCATTGGTCTCGCAAAAGTAGCAGGTGTAGATGCCGCGCGTCTTCTTTTCCAGGTCCATGAGCTCGGTCTCGTCCTGTTGGAGACGGGTGCGCAGATCGGGTGCGGCATTGACCTTGAGTGCCAGGCGAATCATCAGCAGGGCCGACTTGGCATCGTTTTGCACGTTCCAGCAACTCAGCGAGAGGCTACGCATCGCGCTCGACACGTTGTTGCGCGTCTCGTTGGCATAGGACGGCATCGCGTTGAGATCGTTGATGTTCAGGATGGTCTCGACTTGCGTGAGCGCGTTTTTGGGGACCATCGTCTTGTCGTCGACCTTCTTGACCAGGTCCTTGAGCTGGGAAATGATCGAAAGCCACGGCGCCAATTGTGCGCCATATTGCTCCTGCGCGATGCGATCCTCGTTTTTGCGGGTCGCCAGCTCAAAATTTTCCTCGTAGATCTTCTTGCTTGCGCTCTCGATGTTGAATTTCAGGAGGTGCTCCAGCAATGCAAAGGGCACATCGACCACATCATACGTATCCCAAATCGCCAGCTCCAGGTAGTTGATGGCCGCAGCGATCTTCTCGATCTGCCCGGCAAAGGAGTAGGGCAGATTGTTGATGACCTCGACGGGAAAGTATTGCTTCACCAGCGGGACGAGGTCCTTCACGGTGTCCTTGTTGTACCTCGAATATTGCCCCTTGACGTC
>JANMIM010000934.1:0-8168 GCA_031375795.1 Bacteroidota bacterium | reverse complement strand
AATTAGGGGCCTCAACCATCATGTGGGAGTCCCCTAATCCTTGCTCTTGCTTGATGTAAAGATGCAGCATCCTTTCCCGGCCTGCAACCCCGATCTTACGAGCTTCTTACGGGCCTTGAAAGTGGAAAATGGCATTTTGGGTGAACCTAAATCGATCCCGATGAAAAAATTCTTACGCGTCCAGCGTGTTTTGATGGGGCAAAAATTTCCTTTGGGTCATGTTTTGATGCTGGATTTCGATCGATTTTGTCCGTTTGGAGGCTCTTGGACGATACCGATTCAGCGTCGGTGAATGGCCCTTACATTCGCCCATTGCTTTTTGATGCGCCAGGTGCCGACAGCGTCACTGCATGAGCCATCCCATCTCATGCATCAGCAAAAAGGTTCCCACCCCCGCCAGATAACCGATGAGCGCCAGCCAACTGATGCGTTTCACATACCAAAAGAACTCGATTCGCTCGATGCCCATCACGGCCACCCCAGCTGCCGAACCTATGATGAGGATGGATCCGCCAGTCCCTGCACAATAGGCCAGAAATTGCCAAAAGGGATGATTGAGGACGAGGTCTGGGTAGTCGGTGGGATTGTACATCTGGATCGCGCCTGAAACCAGTGGCACGTTGTCGACGATCGCAGACAGCAACCCAATGCCCACCACCACGGCATTGCGATTGGGGAGCGTTTGATCCAGCCAACTTGCGAGTCCACCCAGCAAGCCTGAGACTTGCAGGGCTCCCACGGCCAGCAGGATCCCGAGAAAAAACAACATGCTGGGGATGTCGATGCGCTCCAGGGCATGCGACGGGCTGAATTTTTCCTTGTCTTGATCCCGCTTTTTCTTGTGCATGACCTCGGTCACGATCCACATCACACCCAAGCTCATCATCATTCCCATGAAGGGCGGCAGGTGGGTGAGCAGCTTGAAAATGGGCACGAAAACGAGGCTCAGCAAGCCAAATACGAGCACGAAGATCTTCTCGCGCTTGGAAATTTCCACGACCTCTTTTGCCAGCGATGCGTCCGAGGCATCCGGCACGGATTTGGAGTTGGGCGGGGTGGGAGCAAACACCGGGGCTTTGATTTGCCCTTTCATCCAGAAACTCAAAATGCCAAGGGGCACCAGCAAGGACACCAGGCTGGGCACGATGAGGTTCGAGATCAGGACCATCGGCGTGAATTTTTCCTTGATCCACAACATGGTGGTGGTCACATCCCCGATCGGCGACCATGCCCCTCCTGCATTCGCGGCGATGATCACCATGCCCGCAAACAGCAGGCGGTCTTTGCGGTTGTCGATGAGCTTGCCCAAAATGGACACCATGACGATCGCGGTCGTGAGGTTGTCGAGGGTGGCAGAAAGAAAAAATGCAATCATGGAAATGATCCACAACAGGCTGACTTTGTGCGAAGTACGGATCGCTTTGGTGAGAATGTCAAATCCGCCGTGGACGTCGATCAGCTCCACGATCGTCATCGCGCCGATGAGGAAAAACAGGATTTGTGCAATCTCGGCCACCTGTGGCTCCAGCACATGCAGCGCGAGTTCGGGCTTGGCTTGCCCCACGATATAGGCCATCCATGTGCCCACGCCGGTCAGGAGTGCAGTCGCAGCCTTGCTCACCATGAGCGAGTGCTCAAAGGCGATGGCAATGTAGCCCGCGACAAATAGGATTAGGATCAGCGCCTCCATGCCGCAAAAGTATGGAATCGAAACGTCAAGCAGCCCCAAAATCGCGCTGCGGCAACCAGGAATTTGGTGTTCAAGACTTGAGCTTGGTCAATGCGATTCCGAGTCCCGTCTGCCAAAGCAGGGTGCTGGAGTCATTCGCGGCATAGAGGTCGGCCAGTGCATCGTGGATGCATTCGCTCACATCCATGAAGATCGCCTCGTCCTCCAGCGGGCCATCGCTCCCCATGAAATAGGCAAATGCCCGCGCCATGCCGCAATTGGCGATGAAATCGGGGATGACCGAGAGCTGATGGTCGGCGTGGATGGCCGTGGGGCCCAAGAAGATCTCCTCGTCGGCAAAGGGGACGTTGGCACCGCAGGATATGACTTGCATGCCTGCCGCCTTCATTTGGTCCACCTGCGTGGTCGTGAGCACACGCGAGCGGGCGCAGGGCAGGAAGACCTCGGCGGGGACCGACCAGATTTGGTCCATCAATTGGTCGTAGGGGATCATGTCGGGTGCCGCGAGGGCGTTGCCGTCGCGTGTGAGGATCAGCTCTTGGATCTGTGCCAGGCTGAATCCGTCGGGATTGAGCAGGCCGCCGTTGCGGTCGATGATGCCCACGACCGGCATGCCATACTGGGCGGCGTAGTAGGCAGCGGCGGCTCCCACATTGCCAAAGCCCTGCACGATCACACGCTTGCCGGCCCAGTTGCCGCGCCAGATGTTGTAGAAATGGCGCACGGCCTCGACGACTCCCCAGCCGGTGATCATGTCGGCCACGACCCATGGATGGCCGCCGGGCGTGTAATAGGGCGTGTCGATCACCTTGCTCACGCCATTTTGCAGGCGTGCGATCATGTGATGCTTGCCCGCCTCGTCCCGCTGAAAATGACCGACGGCGATGCCTTCCTGGCAGTGCAGCAGGCCCATGGCACGCGTGATCGGCAATACCTCCTTGATTTCATCGACGTTCAGGTCGCCACCGGTGCCATAGTAGCTCTTGAGCAGGGGCAGCACTGCGGCATACCAGCGTTGAAGCACGCCGACCTTGCGCGGGTCGGCGGGGTCGAAGTTGATGCCAGACTTGGCTCCGCCGATGTCGGGGCCGCAGACCGAAAACTTGACCTCCATGGTCTTGGCCAGCGAGAGCACTTCCAGCTTGTCGAGCCCCACGCGCATGCGCGTGCCACCGCCAGCGGCACCTCCACGCAGGGAGTTGATCACCACCCAACCGACGGCTTCGGTCTCGGAATCCCGCCACTCAAACACAATCTGCGGCTGTTTTTCCTCAAATTCCTTCAGTTGGGCGAGCATGTCCATTTCCTTGTTTTCAAGCATCACGACAAATTATTTTGCCGCGAAATTACTAAAATTTGGGCGATGCAGTTGCTGATTGAAAATTTGGGCGCATGCTACCAATGACATTCATCCCGCACCCAAATAGCGGCATTTGTCCATGAATTGCGCCGCTCGATTGAAATTATGGATGCTTGATGCGGTCGCCCATTCGATTCTCTAATTTGCGGATGATTGATCGTTTTGCCGTGATTCGAGACCTGCTCCATTTGTTGTTTCCGCAGAATTGCCCTGGATGTGACAACGCCTTGGGGCGTGGCGAGCATGCGGTGTGCATGCATTGCCTGTTGGAGTTGGAGGAGACCAATTTTCACAAGCTGCCTGCCGACAATGAGTTGTATTACCGGCTTGCGGGCCGCGTGCCGTTGGCGGGGGCCTCTGCCTACTATTATTTTGACAAGCGCGGGCGGTTCAAAAAGATCATTCAGGCGCTCAAGTATGGCAATCGTCCCCAAGTGGGCAAGGCCCTCGGGGCGATGTATGGCGAGCGGCTCGCGGGTGAGGCACATCTCCAGCGGGTCGATGCCATCGTGCCTGTGCCGCTCCACCGCAGCCGGTTTGCAGAGCGCGGTTACAACCAGAGCGAGATGATCGCCTTGGGCTTGGGCAAATCTTTGGGAATCAAGGTGGATGCGCGATCATTTGTGCGGAATGCCAAGACCGATACGCAGACCAAGAAGTCGCAGACCGAGCGTTGGGAAAATGTGCAATCGGTTTTTGGCCTGCGGCAGCCGCTCGGCGGCCACCTCATCTTGGTCGACGATGTCATCACCACGGGAGCCACCCTGGAAGCCTGCATTCGCAGCTTGTATGCCCAGCCTGAGCCGCCGCTCAGCATCCAAATATTAGCCTTGGGCATGGCGCGACATGGCTAGGCATCCGATTTTATTCACAATTGCATCCAGGGCTTGCTTTTTTGACCGCCTCCTCCTAAATTCACACATCTAAATTACTAAAGCCAAGATTATGCCTCCTGCAGCTAGACTCACCGACATGCACGTTTGCCCGATGGTTACTGGCCCTGTGCCGCACGTCGGGGGCCCGATCATGGGTCCAGGTGCCCCGACTGTGCTCATTGGCAAGATGCCAGCGGCTGTGGTAGGTGACATGTGCGTTTGTACCGGTCCACCTGACTCGATTGTAAAGGGCTCTGCGACGGTGCTGATCGGGGGAAAACCGGCTGCACGAATAGGAGACACGACGGCCCATGGTGGAAGCATCGTGCTGGGCTGCTTCACGGTGATCATAGGAGGCTAGCGCCTCTTCAAAATATTTCAAAGGGTGCGTGCTGAGAGGTACGCACTTTTTTTTGAGCAGAATTTTCAGAATTACCCGAATTCCCAGAATAACCTTAGTGCCTGAGTTTTGGATTGATTTGGGCAATTTTGTTTTAGCGCATCTGCACGACTTTGCGGCTGCTGCCGTCGTTGTAGCGCTCGATGTACACCTCGCCGATGTTGTGGTGCGGGGCTGGTCTACCGAGCAGGTCGTATGTGCCGATCAAGATGGGTTGTTTTTGGCGAATGATCGTGGGGGCCGCTGTCAATGCCAGGCAGGCATTGTTCAGGTCGACGATATGGTAGGGCTCCGTGCTCATCATCCCGATCCCTCTCGGCACAAATGCTTGGTACCAGCCTGTGTCTGCCACGACGATCGTCGCTGTATTCTCCCCCGTCGTCCACTGATAATCTGTATGCAGGCCCGCCACACCCAGCACGATCAGCCCGAGGCTGTCCGCGCAGTTGAGTTGTGGGCGATCGAGCGCCCAGGGCAGGTCACTACAGATCGCGCGGTAAGAGGAGGTACTGTCTGGGGAGCTGATCTCAAAAACCTTGCTGCTGTCGGCGGCAAAATAGGTCGCGTAGGGTTGTGTCGTGGGAAATATGCGACCCATTCCCACCATGGCACTGCCATCTGCCTGCATCCTGAAGCTGCCCATCGCATCGCTCATGGTCCCAGCATCGCTGAAACTCGCCTCCAGCCTGGCTTGCATGAGCATGGTATCCAGCCCATAGACGATGCCGCGTGCCGGCCGTGCGAGATTTCCATTGTCAAAGATAGAAATGCGGCCGTTGCCTAGGTAGCGGGCGTCGTGCTGCCCGATGAGCCCTGGATCCCCTTGCAGGTCAAACTCGTTTTGCTTTCCGCCCAATTTCCAATCGATCGCGCCCGTCTGCCAGTCGATTTGCGTGACCTCGTTGCGGGAACGGTGGGAGAGGAGCATTTTGCCATTTGGAGCGAGGTCGATCGAGTTGGTATGCGTGAGTTCCAAGACGGAGGGGTTTTGGAAATAGGCGGTGTCGACATCTTGAATCTGGTAGTGGTCCAGCCCGTGCCATTCCCGCACGACATTTTTCCCTGCATCCAACTCCTGCACCACCACGCCGTCGACGCGGCCATTCACCGCGCCGGGAAATCCGCCGGTCGTCATCAGGCTGCTCAAGTCCATCACCGAATCCTCCATGCAGACCAGGAAATAATGTCCATCCGCCGTGATGCGCAATTCATGGATGTCGTTGCGGTAGCCCACGCATTGCACAGAATCCACCTCCGCAAAGGTGCTGTCCAGAATGTGCCACCGATGGTTGTCGTTGTAGGCCATGCGGCCATCTGCATGCAGCTCAAAATCAAGTGCATACAAATCCTCTTGCTGGTACCAAACCAAGTCTCCGTCTGAGCCCAGCAGCATATTGGTGCCCTTGAGGATGAAGGGGGTATGGACGCGGTAGGTGGCCAGAAACACATAAGGGCAACCTGCCTCATTGCTGTAGCGATTGAAACGGTACTGTGGTGATCCGGGAGGCGAATATTGGCCTTGCAGATGCAAGAAAGCCAGTATTCCCAACAGAAACACAATGATGCCGGCCGGTCGCATGGGCTATTGGTTCAGTGCAATCGTGCGGAGGGCCTCCACGTCTTCGATGGTTTTGGGGACGTTGCCACCCAGCAGGCGTGCGCCGTCTTGGGTCACGAGGTAGTCGTCCTCGATGCGTATGCCTCCAAAATCCTTGAACTTCTCCACTTCGTCATACACAATGAAATCCTTGTGCAATCCTTGGGCCCGCCATTGGTCGATGAGCTGGGGAATGAAATAGACACCCGGCTCGACCGTGACCACAAAGCCCGGCCGCAACGGCCTGGCCAAGCGCAAGAATGCCAATCCGAATTGTGTACTGCGCTCGTAGCCTTCGCCATAGCCGACATGGGCTTCGCCCAAGTCTTCCATGTCGTGCACGTCCAGGCCCATCATATGGCCCAGGCCGTGGGGAAAAAATAGGGCATGGGCACCCGCCGCGACGGCTTCGTCCAGATTGCCCTTCATCATGCCCATGGCCTTCATGCCCTCGGCGATCACGCGGGCTGCTTTGAGGTGCGCATCGCGGTAGGGCAGGCCCGGCTTGAGCATGCCGATGGCCGCCATCTGCCCATCGAGCACCGCTTGGTACACCCCCTTCTGGCGCTGGGTAAAGGTCGCATCCACGGGAAACGTGCGGGTCATGTCGCCGGCATAGTGGCTGTGTGGTGCCTCGGCGCCATGGTCCACGAGCAGCAGCCGACCGCTTTGGAGCTGGTTGTGGTGGGCATGGTTGTGCAAGATCTGCCCGTCGATGCTGATGATGGCTGCAAACGAGGCCAATGTATCGTTGCGTGCAATCACGGCCTGCAAGGCCGCGTGCACGTCTGCCTCGCCGATGCCGGGCCGTGCGGCCAGCATCGCGGCCACATGCAAGTCGTTGGTGATGCGCACGGCCTGCTCGATCTCCACGATCTCCTCGGCGGTCTTGATGCTGCGCTGGGCGACGACGGCCTTGATCAGGTCGGCAGAGGCCATGGGCTTCACGGCCTGCACACCGATCGCGAGCAATTCGCTGAGCTTGATGAGGTTGTCGGCGCGGTGTGGCGGCAAGTAATGTGCATTTTTCCCGATCGCTGAGGCGAGGGCTTGGCTGGGCTTGGTCGCGGCGATGCCAGACCTGGCCGCCATCTCGGCGATCGTGGGCTGTGCACCCGTCCAGACGATGTCGTCCATGTCGAGTTCGTCGCCAAACACCGTCGCCTCGCCCGAGGCGACATCGATGATCGCCGCCAACCCTGCCCGGTCGATGCCGATGTAGTACAGAAATGTACTGTCCTGCCTGAAATGATATGTGTTGCCGGCATAGTTCATGCCCAGCTCATTGTTGCCGAGCAGCAAGACCTGGCCTCCGGAAAGCATGGAGCACAAAGCCTGTCTGCGCTCGCTGTATGTGGTGTGTGAAAACATGTGCATCAAATCGTTGATCAAACCCTGGCGGGAGATTTTCTCCAACCGCAGCCATGATACGAAGATTGCACGCGACCGCCAAAACCGCAACTGAATATTGGCAATATTGAAACCCCCGACATCATTCCGCACGCTCCAATGCCGAATTTTCGTACCTTTGGCATCTGGTTTGAACTGGACTATTTTCATGAAAAGATGCATTTACCTCTTGGCGCTATTGCTCACATTGCCCTGCGCGGTGACCATGGCCCAAACGCTCAACAAGGTCGTAGCTTCCAAACACAGCAACGGTAAGCCCGAAATTGTCTATTATTATGCTGGTGAGACCACTCCCGAGCACTTGGTCAAGCAGGAAAAGCTCTCGGTAGATGGGAAAAAGCTCATGGAAAAAAACTATGTCAACGGCAAGTTGCATGGCCCTTCCTTTGAGTGGAAGGATTTTGATGGCACCTTGATCGCCGAGTCCAACTTTGAAAATGGCGTCCGTGCAGGCAAGCAGACGTCCTATTTTTCAGACGGCAAGCCCAAGATGGAATTGAACTATGCTGCTGGCAAGCTCGATGGACGTCAAGTCGAATATTGGTTCAAGAAAAGCATGGACTCCTTGAAATCCGAGCACAACTACAGCGCCGGCATCCTGCATGGCATGCAACGGCAGTGGACCAAGGAAGGCCAAAAAATGTACAACTTCAATTTTGTCGCAGGCAAGCCCGATGGCCTCCAAAGGTCATGGAGCACCGAGGGAGTGCTCAGCGAAGAGAAATGGAAGCAGGGGGCCTATGAAGAATCCCTGAAAAAATGGACGGCAGCGCAACCCAAGCACGTCAAGGTCTATGACTTCAAATTGCAGGGCGACTCCCTCAACGTGAGCCTCG
>JANMIM010000921.1:0-5557 GCA_031375795.1 Bacteroidota bacterium | reverse complement strand
CTCGGGCTGCCACATCAACCCGGCCGTCACGGTGGCCTTGGCTTTGGTAGGCCTGTTCAAATGGAAACATGTGCTGCCCTATCTGCTCGCGCAAGTCGCGGGCGGCTTCTTGGCTTCGTTTTGTCTTCATTTCATGTTTCCTGCGAATGAAGGCTTGGGTGGGACTTATCCTTCGGGCACGGCTGGCCAATCTTGGTTTTTGGAGCTGTTTTTGACCTTTTTCCTGATGATCACTGTTTTGTTGACGACGCAGGGGAAGAAGGAGTCGGCACTAGTTTTGGCACCAATTGCGATCGGGGCCGTCGTTTTGTTGGAAGCCATGTTTGCTGGGCCGATCTCGGGGGCTTCCATGAATCCTATTCGTACATTGGCTCCTGCAGTCGTGGCCGAAAAGGTTGGGGATGTATGGCTATATCTTACCTCCACAACGTTTGGGGCCTGCTTAGCTGGTGGTGTTTGGCGAATTCTTCGAGCAAAATGACGTTTCGTCCTATATTGGCCTAAAGTGGGGGGGGCTGGCTTAAATGTGGGTGTTTGTGACAAATTGGAGATGTTTTGAAATTTTCATTTGTGTCATGTTCTTAAAATGAATCATATCAGGGGTGGATTGAAATTTATCTGTCCATTCGCTTGCTTTTTTGCATAAGTTGGTTTTACTTAGAATAGGGAATGTGAAGGAAGGTTAAAGCTGTTTAAACTTCCGTTCCCAGCAGGGCGAAAAATGGCTACAGCAAGATTGGATACTAGAATTGATACGAGAATTACCGAGTTCATTTCCAAAAACTTGGACGAATTGGTGATGCACCGACGTTGGTTTCATCAGCACCCTGAAACGTCTTACAAGGAATTCGAAACCTCCAGATATATACGAGGTTTCTTGTCTGCATATGGAGCCAAAAGCATTGAGTCAATTGCAGTCACTGGGGTAATTTGCAAAATTGGCACGCTCGGGAAAACCCATGCCGCTAGATTCAACATGGATGGGTTGCCAATTCCAGAGGAAAATCCCTTTCCTTATTGTTCGATTCGCTCAGGATATTCACATTCTTGTGGCCATGATTTCGAGCTAGCTTGGGGTTTGATAGTTGCAAAGTACTTTTTGCAATATCCTCCTAATGAGACGATAAAATTGGTTTTTCAACCAGCAGAAGAAGGCCCAGGCGATGAATCTCATGGAAAGACGGGGGGGCAACTACTTGCCGAGTTGGGTGCATTTTCAGTTGATACTGTAATGTCTCTACATGTTGAGCCAGAAATTCCCCTCGGAACCGTTTCGATCATTGAAGGTGAAGTGACTTGCGGGGCCTACGATTTTGAGTTTGTCCTTCACGGGAAAACATGCCATGCTGCCAAACCTGCTCAAGGAATAAATCCCGTTCCAATTGCAGCGAGCCTGATTCAAGATCTTTATTTCCTACAAGAAAAGGTGAAAGATGAGAGCTCAATGAACGAAGAGGCCTACCTGTTGCTTACCACAACATGTTTCTCAACACAACTCCAGTTGACGAAAGGCAACCAGGAAGAGTCCGTTAATACGATTCCAGAATATGGAATTTTGAAAGGGATCAGTCGAGTTCGCTCAAAAATAGCTGAAGAAAAGCTTCTTGCGGGCTTTCAATCACTTCAAGCAGCCTACTCAACGAAATTGCAGGAGTGTATTCTCAATCTGCGAAAAGTCGCACTGGCAACAATAAACGATGGAAATTGCGTACAAAATGTAAAAAATGCTGCTAGTGTAAACGGATTGAATATTGTTTCAAAGCGAACGACTTGGAGAGACGATGCTGGGTGGGCAGCGGCGCAGGCTCCATCCGCGCATGGATTCATTGGCATCTATGACGGCATCGCTACAGCCCTTCATTCTCCTTCATTTAACCCAAATGAAGCTGCGCTTCCAATCGGTCTCGTCATCTTTTTAGGAACCTTAGAAAGACACATGTTTAACTTTTTCGAAGCCTGAATCACTATGAAATCATTGAATAGAAATTTGAAAATCCTTCTTGCATGCATTCCATTCTTACTCGCACTTGGTTGTGACAATGGTGAGAAACCGAATCATTTGGGAAACGAATCACAAAAAACGACTTATGACAAAGTTATCGAGTCGGGTACAATGCGGGTTGGATACATTTCCTATCCCCCCAGCTTCAGTATTGATCCCAATACAAAAAAGCTGAGTGGAATTTTTCATGATGTAGTGATTGAGGCTGGAAAGAACCTTGAGTTAAAGATTGATTTTGCAGAGGAACTCGATTGGGGCACGATGATCGAATCAATGAAAACTGGTAAGGTAGATTTGGTCTGCGCAGGAATCTGGCCCAGTAGCACAAGAGGGAAGTTTGTAGGTTTCAGCAGCCCCATTTATTACAGCCCGATCAAGGCCTATGTTAGAGCCGACGATGTAAGGTTTGATGGCAATATCCAGGCCATTAATTCTGCTGCAGTTAGCATTTCTGCGATCGATGGCGAAATGACATCGATTATCGCTCAATTTGATTTTCCACAAGCCAAGGTTTCATCGCTTCCTAAAAATGCGGATGTTTCGCTTGTATTGCTTGATGTCGTATCCAAGAAAGCAGATGTAACGTTCGTGGAGCCAGCAATTGCGAATGCGTACTTAGCCAATAATCCAGGGACCATAAAGGAGGTTGCAAATGTTGCCCCTCTGAGAGTATTTCCGAATGTGATGTTGCTACCCCAAGGCGATACCCGATTTCGTTCCATGATGAATACTGCGATTGAGGAGCTAGTGAACACAGGTTTCGTAGATAAAGTGATCGATCGATACGAGAAGTATCCAAACTCATTTCTCAGATTGCAGCACCCGTACCGTCTATAAGCCATTTAGTCAATACGATGTCCATTTTCGAAATAATCATCAAGTATCGAGAAGGGTTTCTGAAAGGAATCCTTGTGACGGGGTATTTATGTATGATAATTTGGACTTCTGGCCTGACATTTGGCACTTTTTTGGGCATCCTGAGTCATCGGTATCAACTTGTTTTTGGGCTTCCGATGAGGATTGCTTCCTTTATTCTAAGTGGTGTGCCAGTGATTGTCTTTTTGTTCTGGATGCATTACCCTTTTCAACAATTGATGGGACTAAACATTGATCCATTTATTACTACGGCACTTACAATTTCCATTGTGAATGTTTTTGCAGTGGCTGAGGTAGTTAGAAATGGGATTCAAAATTTACCAATGCAATACATAGAGGCTGCTAAAGTTTGTGGTCTTAGTTTGAAGAAGCGTATATTGAAGATCGAATTTCCCTTGATTTTCCGATCGGTGCTTCCATCTTTGATGATCACTCAAGTAAATATGCTACATCTCACTTTGTTTGGTAGCCTGATTTCAGTAAATGAAATCTTTCGCGTAAGCCAACAGGTGAATGCGCAAATCTATCAACCGGTGGAGGTCTATACAGCTGTAGGGTTTTTCTTTCTGCTAGTCTGTTTGCCGATTAACAGTTTTGCATTGTTCCTAAGGGTTAGATTCGGTAGAAATTTGTCTGAACGATAGCGATTGTGATTATTGCCACCGCCATAAATAAGCACTACGGAAAATCTCATGTATTGAAAGATGTGAGTATTGAGTTGAAGCAAGGTGAGATTTCCGTATTGATTGGTCCAAGCGGTTGCGGCAAGACAACATTGCTGCGCACTTTGGGCTTACTAGATTGTCCTGATAGCGGAAATCTTTCGGTTTTCGGTCACAACTATGTTTTCCCAAATAGGAAAGGTGAGAAAATCCTAGCACCCTACCCCAAGCTCACCGTTGTGTTTCAGCAACTATTTCTGTGGCCGCACCTGACGAATCGAGAGAATATTTTACTTTCGATTGATCCTAAGGATTTGGATGTTGGGGAGAAGATGGACTATTTCGAATACTTGGTTCGTGAATTACAGATGGACAACTATCTTTCAAAATTCCCAAATGAAGCATCCCAAGGGCAACGGCAGCGAATCGCCATAGCGCGGGCTTTGATTTTGAAGCCTAAATTCATCTTAATGGATGAAATCACAGCTTCTTTGGATCCTGTTCAATCACGCGCTATCGCTACTATAGTCAAAAAGCTGAAAGATCTCAGTTTGGGTCTGCTTGTGGTTACACATGATTTGGAATTCGCAAAGAGTATCGGCGATAGATTCATTTTCATGGAACAAGGTCGGATTCTAGAATCAGGGACAGCAGAAGTGTTGAATACGCCCGCCACGAAGGAATTTTCTTTATTTCTAAATCTTACTTGACATGGGAAAAACTCAAAGGAAAAAGTACAATCCAAGCACAGGGAAACCTAAGTCCCGAGATACAAGTAATCAAGAGCATCGAGCAATGTCCTCTTTCGTGATGTATCTATTGCTTCTGGTGGGCTTGATCGCAGAGGGTCTTTCAATTAGTGGCATTATGAGCGAGCAATTTGAGGTACACGGATTCACAATGCGAGTAGCGCAACTTTCAATTGTCCTTATGCTTATTCACCAATTCATGATCATAAGAAATTTTCACATCCTAGACCACTTGGACCACCATGCATTTTCGATTCATAATATTGGAAACTGGATTGGAAGATCTAGGATTGAGGACTTCCTGCGAGGCGTTATTTTTTTTTGTTTTTCTTGCCTTACTGGCGAGGTGGTATATCTCACTCTCGTTGCTTCAAAATCTTCAAATTTGATTGCCGATTTTCTCGGAATACGTCAAGGTCAGTATTATGATCTGAAATGGCTTACTCCTTTTTTTGTTGTTTGTGGAACAATTCTTTCGGCAATAATGCTCCTTTGGGACATTTTGGGATACTACTATGATAAGTCACAGAAACCAATGGATGGAATTGGATGGGTTAACCTCAAGGATTTAGACCCTAATTTGAAGATTGTATACTATCCTTTGAATAGCCCATACTACACATTCTTTTTTTCGGATATTCTGGGATTATGTTTTTGGGTTTTGACCACGACAGCTCTCTTCTTTGAGGTTGATGAAGATCTTGTGACAGGATCATATTGCTTGCTGTTTTTAGGCTATGTAATAATCATTTATCTTCGTCTCCGTGGGGAATTCAAAATTGGCTGGCCGAAGATGGTTAAAGCCTTAAGAGAGTATATAGATAACACTGACTGGTGAAACTTTTCTGATCGTATTTACGGCAATTGCCACCGCCTCGCCGCCACCGCCTCAAATCCGATTGGTTTCCCGCAGCTCCCGGATCCGCTGGCGGATCTCCACGATGAATAGGCTCCCGCTGTACGCTTTCAGGAAATCGATGTACAGGCGCATCGCTTTGTCCTTTTCCTTGAAGGTGTAGTCGTAGATCTTGGCCTTGGTGTAGAGGGCGTCGTCGCCGTAGATGTCGGTGCCGTGGTCGGCAATGATCTTGTCGAGGAAGGTCAGGGCCTTCTCAATCTGGTTTTGCTGGAGGTAGATATTGGCTTTTTCCCAGAGGATCTCGTCGGCGAGGGTGTTGCTGGGGAAGGCAAAGGCGATGCTGTCGAGCAAGACAAGCGCGGGGTCAAAGTCGCGCTGGTACACCATGAGCTGCGCCTGCGCGAAGCGC
>JANMIM010000877.1:0-6517 GCA_031375795.1 Bacteroidota bacterium | reverse complement strand
GGTCGAATCAGAGAGCTTACCTTTAGCCGTAATTCTTCGCTGCCAATGTTCAAGGAAGGTAAAAAGGAACTTTCAGATTGCATACTGTCTCTCTTATATCCCAAGCAATATCTGATTTACAATCATGTACGAGATGTTCGCAATCTTTGGAAGGATTTTTTTCCTGAGATGACCGAGGATGAATTTATAAGTACGAAACGATCGGATGTACAGCATCGACCGAAAGACCCTGAGATTGATAAAAAGAGGTCGTCCACGATCAAGAAAGGCAAGAAGCCCAGGGATGTCTACAAGGATCCTAGCAAGACCTATTATCCGTGGAAAAAGTAAGATTGAAGCACATTATGGCAATCATGGAGTCTGTAGAGCTTAGCGAGTTTGGTCCTTTTGGAAGTGAACGACTTTCAGATTCCCTGCGCCTATACTACCTTGGCAAAATAGCTGATGCGGTTGATGCCATCAACGCTCATTTTCTAATGAGCCATGGCACGAAAATTATTGGAAGTAATGTCAACTCTGGCATGTTGTTTCCCAACGCCAATATCCCATGGGAGTTTTTTGTTCAATGGTACCTTCGCGGACATTGGACAAGAACCTTACCACTCCACCTTATATTTCAGGACATCTGGAATTTTCTTCCCTCTCGAAATATACTCTGGCAGATCGGCCATCTTGAATTGCTGCTATATTCGCCTCTCGGAGTGCCTAAGGGAGGATACCATTTGGCGTATGAGGAGTCTACATTCGAAGCTTTGGATTTGTCCGCTCTGCTTTCCGTCATTTCCGAGGCCTGCGCATGTGGACAGGTCATAAGATCCAGATTTGATGATCCGTACGGCATCTTACCAGTCATCGATGACGAGTATTTCGAGCACTTGACGCGCTGCCAAAGTAGCCGCTATTATGCTGGCAAAGTAAGGGCTTCAATCGAAGATGGATTCTCACGCCAAGTTAACAATCGTTCCGATCAGATTTCAAAATCAAATCGGTGGTTTTTGCCGCAGGTGATCCTCAGGTTCCTGTATCTACCGCCCAGGGAGGCGAGCTTGATAGACGAGAAGCTACTATTGTTTTTACGTAGATTTCCAGATCGTGTTGCGTATATTGCTGATGAACTGCAAGCATTTGGGCAAACCACAGGTGCGGCAACCTTAGGCAACTTCATCGTCTCATACACAGCAGGCGGTGTATCTCCGGCGGACCCACACCTGTGGTGGCAAAAATTGATTGATTCGATCAAAAGTGGGAAGAGGGGTGATTTATGAAAATGCTCCTATTAGATGCAGCGCGATTGTTTTATGAACGAAAATTCATTGCGTCCTTAAAACTCACAAATGCTCATTTTGAAGCCGCCTGTGGCCAACAGTTGGTTAGACTAGAGGGGTTTTTGCTTCCGAAGATTAACTTTGAGGACTTTGAGGAATACAGTCTTTGGATTATTGCCATCAACAAGGCATGCTGGTCCGGAAACGTGAGAATCGGGCTAGTATTTAAGGAGTTGTGGGAGTATTTTCCTTCACAACGGATCCTCGAACAGATCTGGGCATTTGACCGTTCCGATTTTTTCTATGATTCCATAGGTTTCGAAATGGCGGCATTCGATGCATTGAGACTTTTCGAACTCTATGAAATCGTCGAAGATGGGATCCGGCAAGGACAAATATTGCCTTTTGGGAGTTTGAATCAAACATGGGGTTTACCTAATTTGAGCGAGGAGATGAAATTTTTGCTTGATCAAGGCTTAGATAATTTTCATTCCGTAAAGCTTCAAACGGCGATCAAGAAGGGGTTTTCAGGCCGCACTCATAACCATTTCGAAAAACTGCCTGTCCAGCAGCACATATTTCTCACACGGTGGGTTTTTCTCCAATCCTTTTTCCCTACTCAAGACGTGAATTATCAGCTGCAGAGGTTGTGGAATTTTGATCGAGGAGCGGAGCCCATCGTATCCATCATCTCCCAAGCCCTCCGAAACCACATGGACTCCATCCCCGACGACGACGACCTCTCCGACTTCATCTTCCTCTACACGGGTGGCCGCGTCCTCCCAGACGACCCACGCGAATGGATGCAGCTCTTTATCAAGTCGATCGAGACCGGGAAGGTATTGATTCCGCCAGTCTAATCTCGTAATTTCGCAAGGCTGGAAACAAGATTTGCAGCGCCGTTCTTTGAAATTTAGGACAAGACTGGCCAACGCAAAAAGGCCTACCTCGAAAAGATCGCACCGCAGGTCGCCCTCATGATGGACCAGCTCGAGCTCGACGTCAAGACCTTCATGGAGGACTTCGAGAAGGAGGGCCTGGGCGGCATGGAGTCGATCATCAGCAGCAAAAACATCCAGAAGGTCATGGACTTCCTCAACGGCATGGCCGATAGCCTGCGCGTGAAGGCGGAGGTGATGGGTGCGCGGATGGCGGCGGGCATGCGCACCTTCATGCTCTCGGGTGCGGCGAGCGCGACCATCGGCGAGAAACTGGGCTGGCTCTATGGCAACATCATCGTGGAGGTGGTGCTCGCGGTCTTCACGATTGGCATCGGCACGGCGATCAAGGGCGGGCTCACGGCCATGAAGTGGGTGATGGAGTTCTTCCAGTGGTTCAGTAAGTTCGGGAAGTTTGGCCGGGCACTGCTGCGGGTTGCGGAATTCTTCGCCAAGGGCTTCAAGTGGCTCATCGAGGCCGTGCAAAAATTCGCGAAGAAGCTGATGGAGATCGGCCAAGCCGCCGTCGCCAAGTTTGAGAAGATCTTCGAGAACCTCCAGAAAAAAATCGACGACATCGTGGCCAAGCTCAGAGGCAAAGCCGACGACGTCTCCGGGCAGACAGATGAGATGCTGGAGCATGCAGATGATGTGCCGGGTGTTAAACCCAAGCTGGATGGGGATGATGTGGTAGATACCAAACACATCGACCCCGAAGACGCCAAAACGCACAAACCCAAAGGCAACGAGGCCGACGACCTCCTCTGGGCTGCTGCGGAGGCCAAGGCCATGCTGGCGATTTACGATGCCGCCGACCTGCTCCCTGCTGTGGCTGCGATGCTGGCATTCAAGCGCCTGCACCAGAAGTACAAGTGGATCAAAAACGTAGAGGCCGATGCCGTCGGGGGCGGATGGGACATCTTCATCATTGCCAGCAAGCACAAGGTTTATGACGACTATGAGGTCACCGACGATGCCCGCACCAACCGTCGCAAGGACTACAATGCTCACCATCAACTATTTGACCAGGAGATCGAGGACCGCTTGGCCCGTGGCGAGATCAGTGCAGATGAGGCTGCCGACTTGAGTCATTACAACCAACATACTCCAGTTGGCGGGTTGAGCGTGGATGATGCGCTCGCTAGGTTCCAAGGTTACAATGATTGGCAGAAGAGATTTGAAAAACAACTAAGGGAAATGGATGGGATTTCTGGCCAAATGAGAGATGATCTACGACGTTACAATGAAGGCCCAGGTACTGGTAAGTTCGGACCAGATAAAGCAAGAACAAAATTCGAAGCTGGCTATGAATATGATTCCTCCAATTGTTGGTTTCGTACCAAAACAGGAAGTTCAGGTCATTCGTTGACTTCGCACTTAGATCAATTAAAAGAAAAGATAAAACATGCCCCGGATTTTGGTGAAAGTGCTACCTTTAGCTGGGAAAATGCCGAGAAATTTGAAGATGCTATGCTAAATCATATGAATTCTTCATCGACAACAGTAATTCCTTCTGGTGTTTATCGTGGAGATCCAGCGATATTCTATGTCGACCCGACATCTGCTTTGAACGTGGTCACATCCCCTACGGGCGAATTCATAACCTCTTATAGACTTTTTCCCAACCAGTTAAGCGATGTATTAACGAGAGGATTTTTATGGTGATGAAAAATGATGTACGCTTGGCAATCGAAGCATATATTAAGGTGACCGAGGATTTCGTATTTCGCCGAATCCGAGCCAAAGATTTTGAAACTGCATTTCTGGAAACCAGAAGGAAGCATTTGCTGGTAGAGCTTCCACCGGCATGCTATTCCGTTATTCATAAACTGTTTGACGGCGTAGATCGATTTTGTGAAAATACCAGAATTGCTGACTACAATGAAAGCAATCCTCACCACAACATAAATTCCAAGAAACTTCTAGAATTGGCAGATGAGTCGTTAATTAGATTACGGGAGATCATTCCCTCATGTGGATTAGCGTGAAATCAGTATAGCAACATATTTCACAAGGTCCTGCAAAAAATCATGGCTCTCATGTTTGCCTATTGCCAGGAACAACCTTAGGTGATATACTTGCCGCATTGAAATAACCTCGCATGAAATCGCTATACTTCTCAAGTAATTTCAAAAAATCCTCGTTCCTGCCTGCTTACACGGGCATGGCGATTTCTGGATGGATTGGCCGCAACGATTTTCAAATGGATGTGGCCATCGTTTGCTCAGCGATTGAGGAGATGGGCGAATCTGGAATAGAAAAGGCTGAAGCGTATGCGCAACAATTGAAACAAGGCGGAGAAGATTGGGTTTTCGTCCTTGCCACCTATAATCCCTGCCGCCCAAATTGGAGATTCATAGGCTATGACGTCTGCGAGCTACCCAATTTCAATTGGTCTGCCGTAGAAATGCACGAAGCCTACATGTCCAATGAGGATTTTAGCTTATGGAGCCTCAAATTGAATGACCATGGATTGTTTTCGCACCAAAGAGATGCCGAAAGTTTATTGACCTTTTACATGCAAAGTGAAGACCCAGACCGAGGCTATCACAGGCCTCCCGAACGCAGCATTCCCGATGAAGAATATGGAGTCGTTCCCGTGTGGCGCTATGATCCATAGCAGTTGCAATATTCCCGAAGCGACCTTGGAATCGCGTGTAGCGAACAACTTCGGGGGCACCTAGAATTGTAAAGACGACATCGTAGCCAAGCTGCGCGGCAAAGCCGACGACGTCCACGGGCAGACAGATGAGATGCTGGAGCATGCGGATGATGAGCTGGGCGGGAAGGTGAAGCTCGACGAGGATGGGGTGGTGGATACGAAGGGGGTTGATCCTGAGGATGCTGGGAGGCGCAAGCCGACGGGGGACCGCGATGCGGACTATTTGTTTGCGGTGGCGGAGGCGAAGGTGCTGATTGAGGCCCAAGAAGCGCTCGGCACCCCAGCCAAGATTTCTGCCAAGCTGGTCCTGGGCATGCTCAAGAGCACCTACCCCTGGGTGAGCGGCATGGAAGCGAGGCCGGACGGGCCGGGGATTTATGATTTTTACATGTCGGCGAGCCCGAAGCAGAAGGTCAAGAATGACTACAAGATCGATCCAGACAAATTTTGGGTGGATGATCCAAAGGGACCGAACCGTGAAAGTTGGAAGGAGCAGATGCGGGAGAAGTATGCGAAGATGGCTGCAGAAGGAAAGTTTGCGGACAACCTCATCGCAGACATGCAGCATTTGGCTCCCTATCGTGAAGCCATCGAGCAAATGGTCCGGAACGGGAAGTTGGATCATTTCAACATCGTGCGTGCATTGCGCAACACGCCAACCGAGAAAGCCGATGGCATGATGCGGTACCTGGGCAGGCTGGATGAATTTGCTGGGAACAATGTTCGTGGGGTGAATCAAGTCCTTGGCGACTTGGCGGCTGGCGGCAACAAAAAAGAAGGTGTGGATTTCATGTTGCGATACATGGATGAAAAGAAACTGTGGGATCGCACAACGGCCTTTGAGGAAGTGACAGAGGACGGATTGCGGAGGTATGACCTAGTCACTGACGGCATGACATTTGAGTTCAAGAGCGTGAAGACGTTTTCTCCGAAGAAATTCCTTGCGCAGTTTGAGCAGGATGTCGCAGATGTTCTCACAGGCAAAATCAAGTGGGTTTTTGATGGAAATAAGATGGAGTTGTCCAGGCTGCTTCAAAAAGTAGAGTAAGCAATCAATGCCTCCAAAAAAATTAGCAAAAGGGACAAGAAAGCTTTGGTTGGTAAACTCAAAGATACTATATTTACATTTTAAGGCAGCAATAGCACCATGCACTATCCTGTTCAACATTATTCGCTCGATCGCCTCACGCCGACATTCGATTTTGTACCATGCGCTGTTCCAAAGTTGGTTGATCAAATCCAAGGCGTCCAATGGCAACCAAGGGAAAATGCGATAGGCTTGTTTTATTTCTGCCAGGGCAAAATGATCTGCAAGGCCCATGACGGTAATGTCAAATGGCAAAAGGAGATTTCGCACGAGTTGGTTGATACTCCCGAACTTGAATTCTTGCTCACCGAGGAGCTCATTGTTGCAAATCTAAGCGACGGTTTCCATGTATTTTCAGCCACAAATGGCGAAGATATTGCGCATATTCCCATGACCAAGGCCTATGTAAATGATGGACTTGTATTATACTGTCCTCGGTCATAATCCCACTTTTGTCATGTCGACCGAAGTCCTCGAGGAGCGAAGCGACGAAGAGGACGTAGCGGAGACATCTAGCTAACTCAGTAGCACCTTATGCTAGCGAAATGGGTGAGCGTGAGGTGTA
>JANMIM010000874.1:0-1197 GCA_031375795.1 Bacteroidota bacterium | reverse complement strand
CCCTGTATCGCTGCAGGTTGTGCTCGACCTCCTTGAGCCAAGCTTCCTTGCTCCTCAACGTTCGCAACATGTCGAGATACTCCTCGGGCTGGTAAAAATTGCGGGCAATCTCACGCTGGATGTCGTGGAGGTCAAACATCTTGCGGTAGGCCTCGAGCTTCTCGGCAATGCGCATGGACTTCTGCACCCTTGCAATGGCTTGCTTGTGCAGGCTTTTTTTGACCAAAATGGTGACCTGCTGGCGAAATTGGTCAAATTGGGTCTCGATGCTTTGGTTGTGGGGCATGGCGCAAAGCACCTCGAGGATGCGGTCGTAGAGGTTGCTCTTGGCGATCGAGAAGTTATTGAGTGTCTTGGTGCCCTCAAATTGTGCTTTTACCTTTTCCTCCTCAAAGGTCTCCATTGCCAGCAGGGCCTCAAACACTTTGAGGTAGACATGGTCGCCCTGTCGCTTCATGATTTCGTGGCGGAAGGCCTTGACCTCCTTTTCCGTCATCGAATTCACCAAATCATACAAATCGGACTTGGGTGTCATTCAAAGTAAATTATTAGATGAATAATTGATATTGAATCAAAAATAGCCCTTTTTTCACCATCTTCAAAAATGAAATTATAAGAATGCGACTCTTTTTGGTTGGTATTCGCTACTTGCCCATGTAGTTTTGTTCTATCGATTGATCAAACAACGGCCCTAGGCCATCGTTTGAAACCGTTCTTTCGACACTGAACTGCATCTAATAAGAATAAAGTGATTACAGGTACCTGAATGAAGGGCCTGCCCGGAAGCGGGATAAGGACTCCCTCGGCAACGCGCCGAGGGAGTTTTTTGTTTTCAGGAGCTGGCCGATACCATGGGCGCATTCGCCCCGGACACACCCCGCCCGATGCAACCAAAACCCTGAAGCCGGTATCTTTTCATTGTTGAATGAAACCTCAATCAAAAGGCTGCACCTGTCTCGGCTACGATGAAATACAAAAGATACCTCCGCTTCGCCCTGGCTTCCGCCGCGCTCCTGCTTTTCCTTCCGAGTTGCTGGCACGATCCTTGCCAAGACCTATACTGTCCTCGGTCATAATCCCACTTTTGTCATGTCGACCGAAGTCCTCGAGGAGCGAAGCGACGAAGAGGACGTAGCGGAGACATCTAGCTAACTCAGTAGCACCTTATGCTAGCGAAATGGGTGAGCGTGAGGTGTA
>JANMIM010000714.1:0-3318 GCA_031375795.1 Bacteroidota bacterium | reverse complement strand
TCCGCGACAAATTCATGCGCAAAAACAACCATGTTTTTGCTGCTGAAAACTCAAATGAAGGTGTACTGCATATCCTTTTCTACCTAGCTCTATTCATCAGCAAAAAGACGCCCAAGTTTTTTGCCATCGATAACATTGAGTCTTCTCTCAATCCAAGGTTGTGCCGTGTCCTAATGAAGGAAATTGCAGCCTTGGCTGTAAAGCATGATAAACAAGCGCTTATCACCACACATAATCCCGCCGTCTTGGATGGGATGAATCTCTTTGACGATACCCAGCGCCTTTTTGTCGTCGGGCGAAGCGACGAGGGGCATACGCGGGCTCGGAGGATTCAATTCAAGCCAGAGGTGGAAGGCAAGGACTTGAAACTTTCTGAAATGTGGATGCGAGGATACCTTGGTGCATTACCTGACTTCTAAGACAATGCAAGTAGGAATCATCGCAGAAGGGTGGTCAGATGTGGCCGTCATCAGGAACATTCTAAAGGGATTGCTTGGCATTGACAAATTCGATACCATCTCGCTCCTCCCGAATAATCAAGTGGATGAGACTTTTCCTCATATGATGGGGAAAGATCAATTCAGCAACTGGACACTCGTTAGGCAATCGTGCATGAGTGGTGAGCATCATTCAAAATTCATTGAGGCTCAAAAAGAAGAACATTTCCTGATCGTTCATTTGGATACCGACATGCGCAAGGAAATCGGGTTTGATGTCCATTTGCCTGAAACGGTCACCAATCATTCAGACATCGACGAACTCGTTGGCAATGTTGTTGGAAAATTGCGCGAATGGTTGAAGCCTGAATTTGCCTCCAAAACTGTATTTGCGATAGCCGTGGAGGAAACAGAGGCATGGATATTGGCGTTGTACTCTGACGCGGGGGAAACGGGTTTCCAAGCCTCGGTAAAGGAGCATCTTCAGAAGGTGCTCAACAAAACCACCTACCTTTCAAGAAAGGAAAAGCAAGCGATTTTCAGTACCAAGGATCGTCATATAGCCTACACGCTGATGAGTTACGGCCTGCGGAAAAAGAAAAATCTTGATAAATGCATGACCCGCAACCGCAGCCTAGCCCATTTCTGCAATTCCCTCACGCAATTTGACAAAGGGAACAAGTAGGTTCCCCAAAAACAAAATGGAGAACACGCCAAGCGCATTCTCCATTTTCCATTCTCCATTCTCCATTCAACTCACAAATGTATCACCTCATCATAAGCCGCCGCACAGGCCTCCATGATCGCCTCCGACATCGTCGGGTGCGGGTGTACGGACTTGATGATCTCATGACCCGTCGTCTCCAGATTGCGTGCAACGACGACCTCGGCGATCATCTCGGTGACGTTGGCGCCGATGAAGTGGGCGCCTAGCCACTCACCGTATTTGGCGTCGAAGATGACTTTGATGAAGCCTTCCTTTTTGCCGGCTGCGCTGGCTTTGCCGCTGGCGGTAAAGGGGAATTTGCCAACCTTGATCTCAAGGCCTGCTTCCTTGGCTTGCTTTTCGGTCATGCCCACGCTGGCAATCTCGGGCTGGCAATAGGTGCAGCCCGGGATGTTGCCGTAGTTGAGCGGATGCACGTGCATGCCTTTGATCTTCTCCACGCAGATGATGCCCTCGGCGCTCGCGACGTGTGCGAGGGCCGGGCCGGGCGTGATGTCGCCGATCGCGTAGATGCCCGAGACGTTGGTGCGGTAGAATTCATCCACCACGACCTTGCCTTTTTCCATTTTGATGCCCAAGCCTTCGAGGCCGATGTTCTCGAGGTTGTAGACGATGCCCACAGCGCTCAGGAGAATGTCGGCTTCGATCTTTTCCTCGCCTTTGGCCGTTTTCACGGTGGCTACGACGCCAGCCCCCTTGGTGTCGACCGCGGTGACCTCACTGCTCGTCATCACGTTGATGCCGCGCTTCTTGAAGCTCTTGCCGAGTTCCTTGCTCACTTCCTCGTCCTCGACGGGCACGATGCGGTCCATGTACTCGATGAGCGTGACTTCTGTGCCCATGGCAGAGTAGAAGTAGGCAAACTCGGAGCCGATGGCACCTGAGCCGACGACGATCATTTTCTTGGGCAGGGTGGGCAGCACCATGGCCTCGCGGTAACCGATGATCTTCTTGCCATCGATCGGCATGTGGGGCAATTGGCGGCTACGGGCACCAGTCGCGAGAATGATGTGCGGGGCGGAGTAGACGGTCTTTTCGCCCTTGGCATTCGTCACCTCGACCTTCTTGTCCTTGGTGAGCGTGCCAAAGCCTTGCAGGTGCTCAATCTTGTTTTTGCGGAAGAGGAACTGAATCCCCTTGCTCATGCCGTCGGCGACGCCGCGGCTGCGGGAAACGACCTTGCCGAAGTCGGCCTCGGCGCCCGTGACATTGATGCCATAGTCGGCGGCATGCTTGAGGTATTCAAAAACCTCGGCGCTCTTGAGCAGGGCCTTGGTGGGAATGCAGCCCCAGTTGAGGCAGATGCCACCGAGCTCGTCACGTTCCACACAGCCGACTTTGAAGCCGAGTTGCGCTGCGCGGATGGCAGCGACGTATCCGCCGGGACCCGAGCCGACGACGATGATATCAAAAGAGGTATTCGACATATCTTATCCTTAGTTGTAAAACGGTGCAAAGGTAAGAACAATTGAGAATTGAAAATGGAGAATTGAAAATGGGCGGTTGAGGGGGGAGGTGGATTGGAGGTCTTTGTTTGGTTTGGAGCTATTTTGGCTTTTGCGGGATGGTGTTGCTGTTTCATGTTGGATGGAAAATTCCAAGGAAAGCCTTCCTGGATGCTTTCGCCGGAGGCAAATGTTCGTTGGCCCTGCGGCGGGATGCCGCGGGCTCTTGCGGGTGCTTTCGCCGGAGGCAAATGTTCGTTAGCCCTGCGGCAGGATGCCGCGGGCTCTTGCGGGTGCCCTGCGGCGGGATGCCGCGGTCTCGGCGCGTTTCTTACCAAATGGTAATTGCACCACGGTCCATTCTCCCGAATTTTGCACCATCAATTTTGAAGGACAATGAAAAAAGCTACTGTCTTGGTGACGGGTGTCACGGGTTTTTTGGGGTCGCATGTGACGATCCAGCTGTTGAATCGCGGCTATCATGTTGTTGGGACGATGCGCAGCCTCAAGCGGGCAGATGAGATGCGCCGCATCATCGGGGAGCATACCGATCAGGTTGCCAACTTGCGCTTTGTGGAGGCCGAGCTCTTGACGGCGGATTGGGATGCCGTGATGGAAGGGATTGATTTTGTGCAGCATATCGCATCGCCGTTTCCGCAGGTATTGCCCAAGGATGAAGACGAACTCATTCGCCCAGCAAAAGAAGGGG
>JANMIM010000852.1:0-1189 GCA_031375795.1 Bacteroidota bacterium | reverse complement strand
CATCGGTGTGTCCGTGAATCTCGAGGGTCACTTCTTGATGACGCTCCAGATACTTCTCCAGGTTGCTCAATTGGTTCTTGGAGGTCTCGCGGAGGTAGAACTTGTCGAAGTCGAAGTAGATGTTGCGGAACTCCAAGGCGTTCAGTTCTGCAAAGAATGCAGCTTCGGTGGCATCTGCAGCGGCCGCATCGTCCTTGATGGCGTCTTTTGGATTCTCAAGGCCTGCCTTGATGGCGTCCTTGCCTGAAAGCGGTGCTCCGGCTTTGATCGCGTCCTTGCCGACTTCCATGGTGGTGGGCTCCTCGTTGCCCTCAGCCCTAGGTGAGGAATCAACCATTCCGTTGAATTCGATGCCTTTTGGATTGTCGAATCCGGCTACGCCGCGCGGGGTGGTGTGGTCGATCGCCACGCCGTTCACGCCAGACCGCAATTTCACGGAGGCCAAGACAACTTCTTCGTTTTCGATCAGGCGCAATTCAGTCCGCCGATTGTATTGGCGCCCGTTGTCGTTGTCGTTGCTTTCCATCGGCCTGTTTTCGCTGAAATGGTCCATTTCGATGCGATTGGGGTCGATGCCGTTTTGGATCAGGTAGGCCCTGGCGTTTTTGGCGCGACGGTCTGAGAGGTCCACGTTGTAATCAAACGAGCCAAACCAGTCGGTGTGCGAGAGAAGTTTCACCTTGAGGTTCTTGTTTTGGGCCAGTAGCTCTATGGCCCTATCCAATTCCTCGGCGGCATCCTTCCTAATGAAGTCCTTGTCAAAGTCGTAGTAAACGTGCTGTATTTCAACACGTTGCCTAGGAGTCTCCTCGACTTTGTCCATCGGCTTGTCCAGGAACATGTTTTTCTCCATAAACACGTCTTCATCCTCCAGCACGGGGGTTTTGAGTTCCGCCGTGGCAGGGTAGTAGCCGTCAGCCGCGACTACGAGCGAATAGGTACGCTGGGGTTCGAGGATGAAGTAGTATCTGCTGGAGTCTGTGCCGGTCAGCACCGAATCAAGCACCATATTGGTCTCGTTGTCGACGAGTTTCACCATTGCCTTGAGGGTATCAAGGGTTTTGACGTCTTGCACCAGGCCGGCGATCTCCACGATGTGGAAGCGGCGAGGGTAGGGGTAGTAGGGGAATACGATGTGGTAGATGTCTTTTTCGCCATAGCCGCCTTCCATACCGCTGGTATAGTAGCC
>JANMIM010000704.1:0-12426 GCA_031375795.1 Bacteroidota bacterium | reverse complement strand
CGCTACCTGTCCTGCAGAGGACACAACAACGACTTCTGGTGAGCCGACAGAAACGGTGCATTGCATGCCCGTGACGGTTCCCGATGGCTGTCAACCACAAGTTGCCAGCGAGATTTGTGCAACGGCAATCGGTTGCGATGTGACCGTGCCGCCCATGTGTGTGCCATGGCAGCATTTGCAGCCTGCCCATACTTGGTTCAATGGATGTGGCGTGCCGCCGGTCACTGCTTTTTGCGCACAAGCTGCCGTGCAAAACACGCAATTGACGCACTGCACGCATGTCTCCCCATCCATTGGGTGTCCACCGACATCCCATCCTACCTGCGCTCCATGGCAGCCTTTGCATCAAGGGATGACATGGTTTCATGGCTGCGGCGTGCCGCCGGTTACGATGTATTGTGCCCAAGCAGCAGCATTGCCCAATACACAAATTGGACAGTGCGGCGTGTATCCTCCATCGGTCGGTTGCGTGCCCAATACACAAATTGGACATTGCGGCGTGTATCCTCCCTCGGTCGGTTGCAACCAGGCAGCCGTCGTGCCCAATACGCATTTTGCACAGTGCGGCGTGATGCCTCAAACGGTGGGTTGCGTGGTGCACCATACACAACCTGGACAGTGCGCTGAGCCTCACACGATCCGTTGCGTCGTGCACACCACGCAGGTGGCCAACTACGCCGTGCCCAACACGGTCGGTTGCGTCGTGCACTTTACCCACAATGGCCAATGCGGTCATGTGCATCACACCATGGGCTGCCCTCCAGTGGCATCGCCACAGGCGCAGACCATCGGCCATACCGGCTGGTACACTTGCGCCCACACCGTCGCTACCGTGTGTACGCAGGGTATTCACCCCGTGGACACCACGATTCGGAGTACCTACCAGCATGATTGCACCACTGCAGCGGCAAACAATGCATTCACAAATACCGCGACGACGACTGTGCAGACGCATTCCCCGCAATGCAACGCTGCGACGATGACCGTGCATCCGACATTTGTCTGCGGTGGCGGCCATGCGAATTACATCAATACTGCGACAACGACGGTGCAAACGCAAGCCCAGCATTGCAACACTGCAACCAAGACAGCGCAACATACCCAGCAAGTAGGCTGTGGCACCGGCGCTGCTGAACAGCTCGGACACACCGGTTGGTATACCTGCCCTGGTACGTTTGCCACCGTCTGCACTGAAAAGGGTTGTGGGAGCGGCTGCCAGAATGAGACCAAGCTGGGGCCAACCGCATGGCTCACCTGCGTATGTCCTCAGAACAATGCTGTGGGCTGCCATCTGTCGATCCTCCCTCAGAGCGTCGGTTGTGTGGAGACCGGCGTCACCAAATGCCACTGCGGCCCAGGCCCAGAGAGCGTGCCGCCTGGTTGCCCTCCTGCAAACCTGGCTGCAGCACCGATTGCCCCGACGGCCGTTTATGGTTGTACGCAAGGCACCGCGGCGACTGTGTGCACACAGCATGATTGCAGGGGTTACAACACCCACCAGATCACTTGTGTATGCCCACAAGGAGCAGCCAATGTCGGCCCGACCGGATGGTACACCTGTGCGCAAGCAGTTCAAGGCACGGCAGCGACTGTATGTACGCAGGTCGCCTGCCAGACCCTGCCGGTTCAGATTTGCGACCCCGTCAAGGGATCGTCTGCCGCTGGCATCTGCACACTCAATTGTGGCACTGGTCCACAGGCCAATATGGTCACTGTCGGAGCTTGTGCATCCTGGGCAGCCACCTGCGTCTGCTGAGCACTGCCGCGCTATGTGACTGCGATTGAAGGCATTCGCATCCATTGCAGTCTGTCCTACAACATCCGCTTGCGGCACTAGGCCACTCGCGTGTAACCCCTGCAGACCGGCAAGTCGGTCACCTCGGCTGGCTTGCCGGCGTCTGCAGAAGCCTTGAAACACAATATTTTCTCCCAAAATCAATTTTCCCATGGTCCTCACGCTCGACAACCTTCATCATTACCTCCTGGAAAAGGGCTCGCTCGACATCGGCTCGATTGTCGATGGCAGCTACTCGGCCTCCCAAAGCAGGACGCGCAACACGACCTTCAATGTCACGCGCCGCAACGGCAAGCACCTGTTTGTGAAGCAACTCACGGCATTCGACAGCCAGAATACCTATATTCTCCAGAAGGATGCGACCTGCCTATGGCTCATCAAGAATGAAAAGGCATTTGCCGCACTTTCAAAATATGTGCCCGACTATTATGGCTTTGATGCAGAGCACCAGGTGCTCATCACCGAGTTCCTGGCAGATGCACGCAATCTGGAGGTGTTTTTGCGTTTGGAGGGCGGTGATATTGCGCAATTCACAGGTCAATTGGCGGCGATCCTGTCGTCTTTCCATTTTCCGCTCAATGACCAATTGCGCAACCTGCCGAGCATGCGTTTTTTTCAAAGGCAACTGCCTTGGGTGATGAGTCTCGGTATGCCGCAACCGGGCGTGCCACCGATGAATTCACCAGTCGTGAAGGCCGTGATGGAAAGTGCGGATTTTCTGAATATGCTGCGCGATGCACGTGAGAAATATGCATTTACCAGCCTCATCCACGGGGACATCAAATGGATGAATGTGCTGGTGCATGGCAAAAAAGGACATGAAAAGTTGAGCTTGATCGATTGGGAAATTGCAGACATCGGCGATCCATTGTGGGATGTCGGGGGCGTCGTGATGTCCCTCGTGACGCTAGCCGTGGCCGATAGCCCATATCAGCCCAAAGACATGAGCCAATTTCCCAGCAACGACCCGATAAAGGCCTTGGATCCTTGCTGGCCCGTGTTCAAGAAATTTTGGAGACAATACACTGAAAAAAACGCGGCCCATCTTGGCGACCTCCATATTGCGCTCGAAAAAGCACTGCATTTCGGTGGTGCGCGCCTCATCCAGACCGCCATTGAATTCAACATGCAACAAACCCAATTGAATCCCAATGCGACACGCTTGTTGCAGGCCTGCATTGCACTTTTTTCCCATCGGGAATACATCCTCTCTGCGCTTGATGCACAACCCCAAACTGTCTTGTCATGAAAAAATCAAATGCTTTTGAGCCCATTTCCACGATCTTGAAGCAGATTTATGTGGAGAATGATGCGCTGTTTTATGTGAAGGACCGCCCGTTTCATGTCGCCAATCAATCGCCCTACCAGCAGTGGAATCGTCCGCTCAAGAGTTTTGGTGAAAATCCGGGGGACGATGTGCAGCGGCGCAAACAATTGGTCTCTGAGATGACGGGGCGCATTTATTCCACCTTTTATGTCTCAGGCAATGCCGAGGGCGAATGGATGAATGACCAAGATCAGCCGACACAGCAGGAAAAAAATGCCTTCATGGATACGCTGTCGGCGGCCAACCAATCGGTCGAGCGATGGGATGCATGGTGGTCGGTCACGAGCATCGATGCGCATGGCCATGTCACGGTGCAAAAAAACGGTGCCACACGCAGGTTGGTGCCGCACGAATGGCAGCCCGCATTGCCAGGCAATGCGCCGCTTGCCGTGGGGGCCTTCGTGAGTGTGCTTGTGCGCAAGGAGCACCGCGAAATGCAACCCGTATTTTATTATGTTTACAGCCAGGAATTCATGCCTCAGCCGGCATCATTGGGACGGTTTTACCTGCATTTGCAACCCGATGGCGTTGCGGATTGGGTGCGCGGCATCACGACGGCCTTCAACAAATTGAAGGTGCCGTTTATGTTCAAATGCCTCAATCATCCTAAGCTCTACCACCGCAGCGATAGTGCTGTGCTTTACATTGAAAAACAACGGTTTCCCATCGCCGCCCGGCTATTGGAAGACCTGCGCAAGACGCATGGGCACCTACTGCGCGATGCCATTCCGATGTTTACCAAGCGTCTCGCGCCCGGCTTGGCCTATGCCGAGGATCCCGGAGACAGCCGCAGTTTTGGCATGTTTTGGAGCGAGATCATCGCCGAGGGCATCGTCAAAGCCTGGGAAAAGGGCGTCTCTGGCGAGGCAGAAAAAACAAAGTTGATCCAGGGACATATTGCATCCAACGGTGTCGCGTTGGAGAGCTCTCACCTGCGCCCCAATTCATTTTATCCCTACAATTTTTCACTTTTTTCCTAAGCATCCGATCATGAAGACCTATCCAACTCCTACACTTACAGCGCATTTCATGGAAACGGCCGTCGATGCCGGCTTAAAATTGGTGCGTGACGCCATCTGGGACGATGACCGTTGCAATTGGGTCGGCGCCAACGTGGCCCCGGTCGGCGGACAGTATCAGGTGGTGCGCAACAGTTGCCAATCCAGTGTGTACAATGGCCTGTCTGGGATTGCGCTCTTTTTGGGACACCTCAGCAATCAAGTGCGAGAGCCCTTGCTGGATATTACGTTTGAGGGGACGATGAATTCCCTGCTGGCCATGAGAGACCTGGACAAGGGTTCGCAGTTTGCCTATTTCAGTGGCAAGCTGGGCGTGGCAGATGTGTTGGTCACGCTCGGCAACCTGAAAAACAGGCCCGAATGGACGCGTCTGGGCCACAACATGCTGAAACAAATCTGCAAATCGAATCCCCGTGAAGATGAAATCGACATCATCTCTGGCGTGGCGGGAGGCATTCCCACACTGCTCAAACACTACCGCGAAACCCAAGATGCGGCACTGCTGCAAGCTGCAAAAAGGTGCGGCAATTTCCTGCTTTCCAAGGCAGTGAAAACACCGCAACACTGGTCTTGGATTTCGATGGTTGGCAGCCCAGCATTGACCGGATATTCACATGGGAATGCGGGGATTGCGCTGGCGCTCCTGGAATTGTACCACGCCACAAAGGAGCAGCAGTGGTATGCGGCGGCCATCATGGGCTTTCAATATGAGCGCATTTTGTTTGATGCCAAGATGCAAAATTGGCCCGATTTGCGACAGCGCACGGGCAGTCCCGCACAAGGCCATACCTGTGCGGAGGCGTGGTGCCATGGTGCGCCCGGCATTGCGCTCTCACGCCTGCGTGCGTGGCAGATTACGGGGGACCATAGCTTCTTGGCAGAGGCGCGCACGGCCCTCGACACGACGCGCAAGGGTATTTTCCATTCCCAAGGAAATTATTCCCTCTGCCATGGAACGGCGGGAAATGCCGATGTGTTGCTTGCTGCAGGCGAGTTGTTGGGCGATGGCATGCTGGTGCAGGCCGCACAGGAGGCCGGGCGCATGGGCATCGAGCGATACAGCATGCACAACATCCACTGGCCGAGCGGTGTCAGCGATCCCAATGGGGGAGCAGGCATCTATGAAAATCCAAGTTTGATGACGGGTCTTGCTGGGACGGGATATTTTTATTTGCGCTTGGCACAGCCTGGGCGTGTGCCGACGATGTTACTTTTGACGGGCGAGTAGCAGGGAATTTCGCTGCCTGCGGCGATGTTTTTGCCGCACAATAAATTGGATCGTTTGCACACGTGTCGCATGCGATTCCCGAGGACGCTGCAAGGTCACCATGCCTTGCAGCGTTTTTGATATGTGCCTTGATCGTACACGCGACCGACGATCGATGCCGTAATCGAGGATGCCCAAGAGGGGGCGTATGCCCTCTCTGGATCGTTTGGGTGGGCAACGTTGGGTTTGTCGGGCCAATGCAAGTTTGGGACTCCATTGCCGTGGCGCGAGGCATAGCCGTTGCTTGAAATGGCTATGCTTGCCATGTGTGGCAAGCGCTTGTAAATGAGGAGGCTAAATTTTTTTGATCAAAATAAAACAAACTCATTGTTTTTGACGTAAGATGTCAAACACGCTTGCTAACTTAATGATGAAAGAAAAAGGTCAAAATAACAACCCAAGCCTGAAGCAGGCTTGAGATGAGGTGAAAACCAAGTGCGTATGCCCACGGGCGGCGCACGAAACAAAACGACGGCAGCGCGACATGCGGCTGCAATATTCCACGCATGTTGGTGGGCACTGGCATAGCCATTGCACCAACATTGATGTTCCATGATGCATTCCAATACCAGTATTTTTATTGCTGCTTGCTATTGTTTTCAATTGGGCTTGGAAACGAGGCAGGTTGCGTCATCGCAGCTCGAGGGGTCGAGAATTTGCGATTGCAAACCGTTATCTACTTAGTATAGAATTTTGACCGCGCCTTGCGTGATGATGCCTTGTGCATCCTCAGCATCGTCGCGTGCAAACAGGTGTCGTTGCCGCAGGTAGCCTGGGAATATTATGCGCAATAAGCAGCACAAGACTTCGTGTCTTGTAAGCCGCGCAGGACAGCCATGATCAAAATTTCGATTCACCTAATAATACAAGTATTATGAAAACCAATTTTTTCTCCTTGCCAAATTCTTTCAATTCCTTGCTGCGCAACATCGTGTCAATGGTGCTGCTGTGCTTGCTCCTTCAAGTGCCTGCTGAAATGTCTGCTTGCAACATCGGTCGACAAGCAAATTGCCTCGGTTTTGAAGGCGCCGACGTGACCGGCAGCTACTATGCAACCGTGAAGCTCGCCGCCGCCGCTTCGTCCACTGCGACGCTGATCGTTGATCCACAGTTTGCAGGACTTCCCGGTTTTGAAAATGCGTCTTTGACTGCAAGCCTCAGCTCCAACCGCGTGTGGCTCAACGTCGCCTTGACCGGATTCAGCGGCGAAACCCTGCCAAGCAATACCGTCATTGGATATGTGACGATTGTGGATGTAGCTGGTAGCCAGTACTTTGAGGTGGTTGCTGATGGGGGTGTTATTGTTTTGGAGATGTCCGATCTCTAGGACTAGCGATCAACACCGTTAGTTTGAAAAGTGGATGCCACGTGTTGGTGTCCACTTTTCCCATATCATGGTATTCAGGTTTTGCTGGCCTTTTCGATTTCATCTAGGAGTGTACGGTAGAACCAGAAATAGGTAGAGGTTTCATTATTGGAAATGAGAGATTGCTTAATACTCTCCAATTTTTGTTTTGTCTTATCGGGATTTCCGATCCAAGCTTTGGCGACTTTTGTATACAGTTCCGCCAATTTCAAGTGTATGGCCTTGTTTTTCTTAGAGAGATGTTTATGTCGCAAGACGTATTGCCGATATGCTTCCAGTTGAGCAATAAGCCATTGGTATTCTTTGATCGCTAGGGCGGCCCTCATCAGGTAGTTCCGCGCAGTGAGGTTTGCAGTGACTTCTTCAATTGCACCGATCTTGTTGTATAGAAGCTCGATCGTTCTGTCGAATTCTTTGTTGAGCAAGTGAATATAGGCGCGAAAAAGAAAATAATTCAAATCGTCCTTATCACCGGCTATTTTGCCCCTCCAGGTTTCCACGAATTTCGCGCTCCATGCATATTCGTCGAGCTTGCACATACGAATCACAATGCTTTGGAAGATGGCCAAGGGGATCATCCCTCCAACGGTTAGGTTGCCGGTGCCAAGTGCCTCAGTATATAAATCACGGATGACCGTGATGTATTCAGAGTTCCCTTTTGCAATTGATGTCACGCAAAAGTTGACTGCCATCCCAAGCCAGTCGGTGTATTCCGACTTATCAAGGACCTCTGGGCAAGCAAGAATATTTCTTAATTCTTCAAAGTGGTTCTTAGCAGCCATAGGTTCATCATCCATCCGCGCAATCATCTGATATGCATGGTAGTAGGCGCGAACCTCCAAGATTTCACAATAGGGTTGTGTGGTAGCACAGGCGATCGAGTCCTCCGTGTACTTTAGCGAAATTGTGGTCTTCGTTCCTAGATTCCCATGAATCACTGCACTTCCGTACTTGAGGGCTAGGAAAACGCTGTAAATGTCAATTCTCTCAGCCGTTTCCTCCAGGTTTGTTTCCTGGACCGTTCGTGCCTTGCTAGCCAAGTGATCATTCCGCACGATTTCCCGCCGCAGGCGGTAGAGATGGTACTCACCGAAGTCTTTTTTGGGGGGCATCGCCTCGATTTCCTGGTAGGTGCGCTCGAAGTATTTTTCCCAGCCGCGGGTGTGCATCGCTTTGAGCAGGTGGACGTGGTGTGCGTTGGTGTCTTCTTTGTATTCCATGAAGGCCACAAAGTCGAGCACCTTGCTCATGAGCTGCACGAGCCGGATGCGGATGTACTTGCGCTTCTTTTCGTCCAGGGGTTCATTGGGGAAAAATTCCGCTTGAAACAGGTCGGCGTCGATCGTCTTGCGGTCGGTGCCGAGCACCTGGGCTTGGATCGTGAGCAGCATGCGCGCCATCTGCGGGCTGTTGCCGAGCAGTGGCGAATTGAAATAAGCGTGCAGATCCTTGAGCTCTTTTTCGTGGAGGCGGCTCAGGTAGTAGTATAGCTTTTGTCCTCTTTTGCTTTCCTTTTCCTCCATTTTCCAGCGATTAGAGACCGCTTGGCGGCCATTTGACATTTTTTCAGGATCCATTCCGAGCCACCAATATAGCTTTTTGTTTGATTCGTGAGGCAGAATATGCCCATTCAGGTCCAATTTGACCAATGAATCTGGAGTGGAGCGGGAATTCTCAGTATAGCTAGTGCCAATATTTGTACAAGAAAATGGTTGAATGCCCCTTTATTTTTGAATCGTTGTGAAGGTAGGCGGGCCACCACCCGTCTCCCTTCCAGAGAGAATGTTGGAGATCCTTACTCAACCCACAATAGATTCATTCCCTCCGCAGTCCACCAGCTGCGGAGTTTTTTTTGCTGCGCGGCAAGGCCTGACAGTCGGCGGCAATGCGCCCGGGAGGCCATCGAATTTGCGGACGGGAAACAAAAATGCCTTCCAGATGAATCGTGGAAGGCATTTTGGAGGCAGGGAATTGATCCTGCTGACGCTCAGTCCTTGGGCTCGAGGGTGTTGTCTACGCCGTGGGCATCTGCCCCGCCGCCGACTTGCCAGTGGTAGAGCATCCATCCGGGCTCTTCCTTGGTAAATTCCATCTTGTGGATCTTTTGGCCGATTTTGCAGGAGGCGAAGTAGATGTCCTCAGTGATTTCGGACCAGGTGGGCTCTGATGCAGCGAGGTCTTGCCCCATGACTGTCATGCCGGCCTTGTATTCCTCCAGTTGGTACAGGGCGACGAGCGAAGCTTGGCCGGTCGGCGTGGCGACCTTGGCAAGCGCCGATACGTTGCCCGACTGCAGGATCTCCACAAAGGAAGAATAGCTTTTTTGGGGGGTGCTCAGGTCGGGCGTCCCAGAGGGGCCGCTCTTGAACCCAAAACTCAACAAGCCGATCACCATTGCGACGGCTACAAAAGCAGATGGATATCTCATAACCACTTCCAAAATCTCTTTGGAGACCAATTTTTCACCAATGTCGCCCTAGGGGCTTGCAAGCGCGGCGGGTTTCGCCCACTGCAGCTTGCAAGGGTCTAAGGTACGCATTCGATTTCGCATACCCCTCGGAGTTTTCCACCGATATCTGGGCTGCGTCCACTTGCATGGGAATGTGTCGTGTGGCCGACGATGCGTCGCTGCTTACTGCCTGACGCATCGTCGGCCATGAAGACGATCGGCCGAAGCAAGCTTGCCAATCAGGTTGCCTGCTTCGGCCGCTTTTGGGCAACCTTCGGGATGGAAGCCCTATCCGTGATCAATAAGTCACTGCTGGAGCAAGATCCTTGGCCTGGGCGACCCAAGAAGCGACCTTCTTGGCGGTGGGCAGTTGGCGCACAAGCTTCTTTTCGGCATTCACTTCCACCATCTTGGCGTGGAGGTTGTCGGATTTGCGGGTTGCGAGCTCCTTGACGGTGTCGACGCCAGCGGCTTCGAGCAGGTCTGAGTATTCCTCGGCCACGCCTTTGATGCGGAAGAGGTCGGCCATGTTGACCCAACGCAGGATTTTTTTCTCGTCAATGTCAGCAGCTTCGGCGAGCTTCTTGCGGCCGCCTTTGTCGCCGCCGGCCTTCAACAAAGCTTCGGTGGTCTTGATGCCTGCCTTGGCCAGTTTTTCTGCAAAAACTGGGCCGATGCCTTCAATCGTGATGATACTTGCCATTTTTGATCTTAATTTTAAGGTTGATATTCGAATTAAATTTAAGTACATCAACATGAGTGGCACTGCCAATTGCATATTTCGTACTCAAATCAATGGCGAATTTAGGAATGGGCCTATAGATTCGTTGGATAATTCGACGAAATGGGTACTTTTCACGACAAGTGCGATCGACTTGGCAATAATTGGGCTTCGGGCCACTATTGTTGTGGCCTTGGCTTGCCTGCTTTTTGTTTCACTGCCGCTTTCCGGCAAGGCCCAGCTGTACGTCGGGATTGGCTTGCAGGCGGGCTTCACAAACATGCCCAACGCCAACGTGCCTGTGGATCGCTACAATGCGCGGGCCTTTCTGTACAAGCGCATGAACCGCTTCCACTTTCCGTTTGGGGAGATCTATGATGTGAGTTACCGGTCTGGCAGGGCCTTGCTGGACCTCAATCTCAATACGCGGCGGGCACGGGCTACGGCCAAGAGCACGACTTCGACGGGCATCCAGCAGCGGGACGTGCGCTTTTCGTTGCAATCGCTCAGCCTGGGTGCGGGCTATGCCGCCGTGGACCAGGAAAAATTTGTGATGTACATGGGCGGCTCGGTCGATGCGGGCTACATGCGGATGCTCACGCGCACCGCGATCACGACGCAGATCAGGGCCACAGACTATTATCTATGGCGCCGCTCGCCGATGCTTGCGCTGTCGGCCTTTGCAAAAATGGTGTTTCGCAGCAGCCCCGATGCGATGACCGTGACTTCGATCACACTCTATTTTCAATTTCCGCTTCAGAAATTTGATTTTTTGGCCTTGGAGCAGCTCCTGAACCAGGGCTCCTTGCAGCCCATCAACGTGCCGCTGCCCGCACGACCCTGGAATGTGGGCGTCGCCTTCAGCATTGACCTCGATTTGCTGGGTTTTTTGATCAAATAGGGCTTTGAAACGCGCTGGTTTTGCGCCGATGGGCGAGGTCCACGATGAATTGGATCAGCAGGGCCACGCCCCGCCGATGAGGATATGGAGCCAAGGAATGCTTTTTTGCGGAGTCTCGGGGGCCTCCGTTGGGGCGGATGCAGGCGGCTCTGAAACGGGTGCTGCTGCTGCGGCGCTGTCTGGGCTTGCCGCAATTTCCACTTCCACAGGTACTGGCGGAAATGTCTGCGTCATGGGCGCATCGCTTTTGGCGAAGTCTTTCCGTTTTTTCAGGAGGGCGGATTTGAAGCCGTAGCGCTCAGCGGAGGCATAGTTTTCCAAGGCAGACTTGCGGTCGTCGAGCAGGATGCAAGTGTTCCCCAGCTCAAACAGCAGCGCTGCGATGTAGGGATCCTTGGGCTCGATGAAGGTCATACGCTCGTTGAGTTGGTAGAAAAGGTCCTTTTGCAGCTTGCGCGTGGCCGGGCGATCCACGACGGGTTTGGGCTCGGCTTCGTTGCCGAAATCCTGGCCAGTGAGTTTAGCGCCGCTGATCTGTTTATGCTTGGTGAGCTTGTCCTCGATGATTGCGAGGTGCAGCCATTCGGAGCCTTCGTGGGAATTGGGGCTGATTTCAATGGCCTTTTTCAGCCATTTGAGCGCTTCTTCGAGTTTGCCGTTTACTTCGAGGATGGTGCCGTAGTTAGCGCAGGCTTCGTATTTCTCGGGCCATTTTTGGATGATTTTGGCAAATATTTCTTCGGCTTGCGCATATTTTCCTTGATAGACCTTAAGGACGCCGTAATCGATAGAGCCTTCGAAGTCGCCACTTCCGAAATCGGCAATGAAACTACTCTCCAAATACGCTGCGTTTTCAATCTCTTGAATTTTGTGCCCTAGCGGTACAGGGTAGGTTTTTTGAGAGATTCGATATCTTTTGGCAAATGCTTCCCCCATATGTTGCAAGCAGGCGAGGCAGGGGATGCTCAGCCCTAACAAGGCCAACAAGGTAAAAACCGACTTATTCTTCATTTGCATTCGATCCATTCCCCCCAAATTACGCCACTTCCACAAAAGCCACAAGCCTGCCTGTCCCAGAAATATTGTCCCCTCCTCAGCCAGAAATCCAGGATTCGGCCCAAATCTGCAGGCCAGTTTGCGCCCATTTCACCAAACCGACCGGCCCATTCACTGCAAAATACAAAAATCGGGGCTTCCCACATTCCCCAAACTCCCTGAATATGAATCCTCAAGATGTCTGATGTAAATTTATTGTTACGATCCCCCTAAGTCATTGTGGAGACCGCGCGATAGAGTATTTTTGTTGCTTCTTTGAAAAATCTCAAATCCAAGTCACTTGGATGTCACAGTTTTTGAATATGTAACTGAATTGGAGTTAAGGATGAAGAACAGGTACATTGATCTCATTGAGCAAACTTTCCACTTCCCACAGGAGGGTTTTCACGTTGAGGACAATCAGCTCCATTGGTGGGGAATCCCGCTCATGGACATCGTGGAGCAGTATGGCACACCGGTCAAGCTGAGTTATTTGCCCCGCATCGGGCAGCAGATCGCTGACCACCACGCCCGTGGCATCGGCCT
>JANMIM010000798.1:0-9366 GCA_031375795.1 Bacteroidota bacterium | reverse complement strand
GGTGAATACGCCGTCCTTGATGGCATATTGCACCGCAACCCCATCACTCGAACCCTGTGAAAACCAGGATTTCACTCGCAGTCCTTTGATGCCACGCGCCACCTTGATGAGCAGCGTTTCCTGCCCATCGCTCAGGGTTTTCATGTCGGCGCCGGCCTTTTGGAGCATCTCGAAGGCAGCTTTGCTGCCGAGTCCGCAGGTGGTCGCGAGGGGCGTATTGCCACCTGCATCGCGCGCCTCGATGTTGGCGCCAGCAGCCAATAGCAATTTCACGACCTTGGGGAAATTGGAAGCTGCGGCGACATGCAGGGCGGTACCGCCATGCCGTGTTTTGGCCTCCAGGTCAGCCCCTTCGTCGATCAGTGCCTCCGCAACATCTGCACGGCCCTTGCTCGCAGCCAGTTGCAATGGATAAAACCCCTTTACATCGGGCAGGTTGGGGTTCGCGCCACTTTTCAACAGCAGCTTCACAACCGTCATGTAGCCGCCAAATGCAGCGGTATGCAGAGCACCCGACTGCGGCCCCATTGCATTGGGATCGGCGCCCTCGGCAAGCATGGCCTTGACGATGGAAAAATCGCCTGTCTCTGCGGCGACGATGAGGGATATTTCTTGGGGAGTGGGCATATTATGATGGCAATTAATTAACCGCAGTTCAGGGACATCCACGTCTACCTGAATTGCAAATTTACAAAGATACCAAGGATGGGCTTACTTCAAAACCCCTCAAAAATCCTCATCCTCCTCATCCCCACCCTTCCCAAATCCACCCCCTAGCAACCCGCTCATGAAATCCTGGAACACCACGCCTTTTTCCAGCCTGGACTTCCCGATCAGGGAAAACTCGGCGAGGCCGTGGAGCACAAATTCCATCAACAACAACTGCTCCGAGCCCTTGGCGGCGGCTTGGTACTTGGTCACAATGGCCTCGAGGCCCGGCACCTTGCCGAGCATCGTGGCGTAGTCGGCTTCGCCGAGGTCCAGCAGCATGTCGACCTTGTTTCCCGCGCCAAACCAGCGGATGACGATCTCGTAGGGATTTTCCTTCTTGCCTTTGCGCAGTTCCTCGGGATTGGGGAAATAGTCCACAAATTGCCCGCGAATGGCCTTGCCGATCAGGTTTTGGGCGACGATGGCAGGACCTTCCTGTTCGCCCTCGTAGACGAGCTCGATCTTGCCGGTGATCGCGGGCACCACGCCCCAGAGGTCGCTGATGCGGGCATGTGTGCGCTCGGTGTGGGCGCGCAGGGACCTCCGCTCGGCGGCGCTCACGAGGTTTTCCAAGGCCGAGATCGTGAGACGGGCACTCACGCCGCTCTTCTGATCCACAAATTCGCTGCCACGGGCCTCGATGGCAATCTGCTCGATGAGCCGCTCCAAGAGGGGATGCACCTGCACCCGCTGCGCGGCGGCCGGGGCGATATGCGACTCCTGCTGCGTGATTTTCTGGCTGATTTCCAGCGTCTTGGGATAATGCGTGAGGATCTGGCTCTCGATGCGGTCCTTGAGTGGCGTCACGATGCTGCCCCGATTGGTGTAGTCCTCGGGATTGGCCGTGAAGACGAACTGGATATCCAGCGGCAGGCGCAGTTTGAAGCCACGAATCTGGACGTCGCCCTCTTGCAAGATGTTGAAAAGCGCGACCTGGATGCGGGCCTGCAAATCGGGCAACTCGTTGATCACAAAGATGCTGCGGTTGCTGCGCGGGATCAGGCCGAAGTGGATCACCTTTTCGTCGGCGTAGCTGAGGCGCAGGTTGGCGGCCTTGATCGGGTCCAGGTCGCCGATGAGGTCGGCGACAGACACGTCGGGCGTGGCGAGCTTCTCTGCATAGCGGTCGTTGCGGTGGATCCAAGCGATCGGGGTCGCGTCGCCGAGTTCCTCCAAGATCTCGACGGCTCCCCGGCTGATCGGCGCGAATGGATCGTCCTGCAGCTCAGAGCCTTCCACCATCGGGATCCACTCGTCGAGCAGCGAAATCATCTGCCGGGCCATGCGCGTCTTGGCCTGCCCGCGCAAGCCGAGGAGGATCATGTTGTGCCGGCTCAAGATCGCCCGCTCGATGTCGGGGATCACGGTGTCCTCGTAGCCGTAGACGCCGGGAAACACATTTTCCCCCGCTTTGAGCTTGAGAATCAAGTTGTCGCGCAACTCATCCTTGATGGATTTGGAGGCATAGCCAGCCGCCTTGAGCGCGCCGAAGGTGTTGATTTTGGGAGGATCTTGGTGCATATTCATGTCTAGGAGGCAAGATAACGGTTTTTTCGGGGGGATTGTTTTGGAGTTTCCGTTCGTCGGCCCTCCCCAAAGGATGTGGGAAGGGCCGACGAACAGAAACTTGAACACTAAAATTCGCCGGAAAATGAATACCTTTGCCCTACGGAAAAAGCTGAACCGCAGCGTCAGAAATGTCGATTTGAGTGCATAAATGATGAAATTGAAGCAAATTACCATCCAAGGGTTCAAGTCCTTCGACCAAGAAGGCGCGACGATCCGTTTTGGGGACGTGACCGTGCTACTGGGGGCGAATGGCGTAGGGAAGAGCAATGTCGTGAGCTTTTTCAAGATGCTGAATTTTATGGCTGCGGGTGCTTTTCAGACTTTTATTGCTGAGCAAGGATTTGCACTTTCATTAATGTACTATGGTGGCAAAGACATAGAATGGATAGCTGCTAAGATCGATCTTAACAACTCGGAGGATCTTTTTTATCGGTTTGGGCTTCTCAGGAGTGTTGACCGCTTGGTAATTTTGGATGAGGTGGTTGGGAAATCAAATTCAATCGATGGGGAAAACTCCGAAGCTCATAAGCAATATGTAAGCGAAGGTTCGTTTCTTCTCATGGGAAATAATGACCATGCTTTCAGTGGTTTAACAGAATTACTTGTTCCAGTACGAGAATTCCTTAACCACTGCAAAGTCTATCATTTCCATGATACAGGTCCAAATTCTAAAATTCGTTCGCGTTCCTACATCGGCGACAACCAAAGCTTGAATCACGAAGCAGGAAACCTTGCGGCCTTCCTATTCGCATTGAAAGAAAATCCAGCCCATCGTTGGCACTACGACCGCATTGTGCGCCAAATCAGGCAAGCGATGCCACAGTTTGGTGACTTTGACCTCCATCCCGATGGCGCAAATCCCAACTTTATTGCTCTCAATTGGCGCGACAATAGCCTGAACCCTGACTACCTTTTTGGTCCACACCAGATTTCAGATGGTTCATTGCGATTCATGGCACTGACCACCTTGCTCTTGCAACCCAAAGAATTGCTGCCGAAGGTGATCGTTTTGGATGAACCCGAATTGGGTCTGCATCCATCGGCTTTGGCTTATTTGGGGGGCATGATCCATTTGGCGAGTCAGCATTGCCAAGTGGTGATCGCAACGCAGTCGCAGCGGCTGGTGGATGAGTTTAGTGTTGAGGACATTGTGATCCTAGAACGTGATCCCAAACGAAATGCAACGGTCGTAAGTTACAAGACCGAGGAAGAGCTGGCGGGCTGGCTAGAGCGTTACAGCCTCAGTGAGCTTTGGGAGAAAAACGTGATCGGTGGACAGCCATGAGGTACGTGCGCTTGAATGTGGTTGCCGAAGGCCATGCAGAAGAAAATTTTGTCAAGGACACGCTTGCAAAACACCTGATCGATTTTGGTGTCGTAGTCCAGGTAAGGCGAGTGATGACCAGCAGAGACCGCAGGAAGACCTATCGCGGTGGCTTGATGAAATACTTGCGCGCCAAAATGGACATTGAGGGCTGGATCAAGGAAGAGAAGGGAGCGGACGCTGTATTCTTCACCACGATGTTTGATTATTACGCTCTCCCCAATGATTTTCCAAATATGGCAATCGCTCAAACAAAGGCATCGCCTTACGATGCAGTTGACTTGATCGAAAAGGGTCTGCTGGAGGACATTGGAAACCGAAGGTTCATTCCTTATATCCAATTGCATGAATTTGAAGCGCTTATTCTTGCCCGCCCTAGCAATCTACTCGTTGAATTTTTCGAGGTTCAGGATGCGGTCAATGCATTAGAGACCATTGTGGCAAGCTTTGATGGCAATCCAGAGCTTGTGAATACTGGTCGCGAAACGGCCCCGTCCAAACGCATCATTGACTTGATACCCGGTTATGGCGGCAACAAGGCATTGATCGGCTCTGTCCTCGCTGGCTTCGACGGAATCCCATTTCTCAAATCGCGCTGTCGACACTTCGGTGAATGGGTCGACAAGCTTGAAAAACTAGGGGATCAAGATGCTTGAACCATTTCCTCAAAAAGCGAATACTTGATTACAATAACCCCCACATGGCCCAAAAAATAGACGCTACCTACTTTCAATCCGCGATGACCCTCATGCGGAGCAAGAACTCCAACCACCATGAGCAAGGTTTCAACATGCTCCTGCACCACGCCGATAAATTTGTCGAGGAATTGATTGCGGAATTTCGGGAAGAAACGGACCAAGGGCTCAAATCATGGTTGCTGGAATTGGTGGCTGAGGCACGGTCGGAGAAGGCATTTGACTTTCTGCATGAGCAAATCGATGCCAGCAACCTCTCCTACCGCGACTGGGCGATCAAGGGATTGCGCCGACTCAATACCAAGGCCAGTAAAAAATTGCTGTCCGATCGGGGAATGTGAGATTGCTTCAAGGAAAATCCCGCGAAAAATCACCACACAAAAAAAGTCGGGCAACCCGCCGAATTTGCGACGGATTGCCCTTCTGATTTACAAAGGCTGCGAGTTGGATCAGGCAGCGTGCTCAGCCGAACTGAGCGGATTGTCATCCTTGTCGGCAGCCATTTCCTCAAAATACCGCAGAGCATTGCGTTTGCCCCACTCGATCATCATCGCCACCACCTCTGGGGTGATGTCGTCTTGCTGAAAAGGAATCTCCTTTTCGGGGCGAATCACCCGTTTGAGACCACGTATGAGGCGTTTGCCAGCCAAGGGCGAACCCGTTTGCGTACCCGCACCGCTCCGGATCAGCTCATTGATGAGCACGCCGATCTTGTGGTCGTTCGTGATTTGCTCATTGCTCAAAATATCCATCACGCGCTCGGTGTACACCATAAACTTACGGTGTTCGAGCTTCGGTTTTTCATCCAAAACAAGCGGATGGCAATAGATTCCCAGCACATTCACGGCGCCCTTGTCGATCGCAACACCGAGTGGAGAGGAGTCGCGTCCCGCACCATCGATATACACCTGATCCGTCATCACACCGCCCACGTTTTGCTTGATGGTGACCTGCGGCATGAAAAAGGGAATTGCAGCACTTGCAACAATGAATTCGATCAAATCTGCTCCCGAATTGGCCAGGTCGGCGTAGAAAATGCTGCCGGAATTGAGGTTGGCGGCGCCGCAAGCATAATAAACAGGGGAATGCCGCAGGTTTTCAACCGAAATCTCCCTGCGAATCAAGTTTTTGATAGGGGTCGTGTCAGTCAAACCATCCCAATTTTTCAGGAGAAAACCAGCAGCGATACCCAATACGCCCTTTTTCTTGGCGATATCGTCAGAGGATTTGATTTCGCGCTTCCAGAAGTCGAGCAATTCCTTGCCGATGGCGGGCCAGTCGGGGCGCTTGCCCTTGAGCACAGCCCGGCCTGCACGATCGGCCAAAAAAGCCCCATTCAGAGAGCCGACAGAGATTCCATAAATGGCGTCGGGGACAAAGCCTCTTTCCAACGCAATTGCGATGGCACCCGCCTGAAAGGCTCCCTTGATGCTTCCGCCACTCAATACCAGCGCATTTTCAAAATGATGATTCATAATCGATAGAATTTGGTGATTTTTGATTCCTACAAACAGACTCAATACCGTTAAGACGAGACAATCATGGTATTTCCATAAAAAAGAACGAAATAAATTTCAATTGCCTCAAAAAGTTCATTATCAATACATTCATAGCACAAAACCTCCCTCTTTCAGGGTAAATATTATTCCCCAAAAAACGTATCCCCAAAAATAGGGAGGGCATTACCGATCAACTTCTTTGTTCGCCTCACCCGCAATCCGATCCTCTCACCAAGCGACTGTTTCTATTCCATTGATGCCAAGTTGCAGACGATTCCACGGCATCCAATCCGATAAAAACATCTCCGATTACACGGTTCAAGGCACGACTTGGGGACCGACAAGGTGTGCATTTATCGTTTTAGAACAGTTTTATGGCTATTTAGTTGATACCGTTGCATTACTGGCTGCATTCAATCAAATTGCAAACATTGTATCTTTGGCCACCATTCCGAACCTTCCAGAATCTGCATAGCGTTTTGCCGATTGCAGGCCCGCTTCCCAAATTTTGTTGTAAATTCGTCCCAAAGCCCCAAATCGGGCCCTCTGGATAAAACATGTACATCACCGTCACCTACCTCAAGTTGCGAAGTCCATGGCAGTTTTTCGAATTGGGGAAACATGTAGGACAGATCAAGAAACAGGCCATGCAGAGCCCAGGCTTCCTCAATATGGCCACAACGGGCTGGTGGAAGCTCCATTACACCCTCAGTAGCTGGGAATCAGAGGCATCACTCAAACAATTTGCCCGCTCCGGGGCCCACTTGGAATCGATGAAAATCAGTGCACAACTCTCCTCTGAATTGAGTACGTATACCTTTGAGGCAGCACAAGTCCCTGGATGGAAGGAGGCAAAACGAATCCTTGCCGAGCAAGGAAAGGTGATGAAGTTTCCTTCCAAGAAGTAAGGCTTCAAATTTTCTACAAGTAATCGGTGGCAATATCCAAAAAACCACTTAATTCGAGTTTTGAAGGATAAGACTATGAAACCAGGGAAAGGCGCGATTCCGACAGAGAAATTTGAGGTCTATGAGATCACCAAAAACGGGATGCCGGGCATTTTGGCGGTCAATGCGGCGCTGCGAAATTTTAATCACAAAGCGGTGTTTGCGTGGCACCTCGTCTCAGGGATCGACCTGAAGGAGGTGCTAGGCAACGGCTTGCCCAGCCCTGAGGAAAACATCATCCTCAGCGCCTTTGCCGACGAGCTCGATGCCGTGGTGAAAGGCCCGATCCAATCGGCGCCCAATGCATTGATGCTCGCCCAACTCACTTGGAACGGCTTCCTTCAAGTCGTGTGGCGCGTCCTCGATCCGGTGCCTGCACAACTCGGACTACAACGTGTGGTCGACGCCGTCAAGTTTCCCCGTGAATTCAGTTTTGAAATGAAATTTGACGCGGAATGGAAATATGCCGATTGGATGCTCCGCCCACAGGATGTCTCTGGCTCCCAAAATTGATTGTCCACCTCCACTCCTAGCATTATGAACGTCTTCTTTCGCCCGGTCGATGATCCACGCAACCGCCCGGGATTATTTGAATTTGTTTGTGATGTGGAGGGAAAACCCTTCGCAGCCATGCTCAACAAGGCCCTCGTGACGCCCTTTCCAGATCCGGCTTATCCGTGGATTTGGACCGTGCAGTTGGCTTGCCGGGACTTGGATCCCGCGTATGAAATGCCCGATGAGCAGGAAATGGATGCCCTGAATTCATTTTCGATCCGCCTATTTGAAACATTGCACGCCAAGATCGACCTGCTTTTTGTGGGCACGACGGCCCACCGTGGCAACTTTGAGATGATGTTTTTGGGACGGGAAAATGATGTCGCCCAAATCGGAGGAATGCTGTATGCGCTACCGGAAATCTTGCAAGATTCCCAAGGCCGGCTTTTGCAGTTCAAGTCTGACCGTGATCCTGAATGGGAACAATTGCGCGGCATCTACTCGGTTGTAAGACAATATGCTACGCCTGACGAAGCGCATTGAATCAATTGGAGATCGCTCGACACAAAATTCCAAAAACAATGCCTCAATACGATATCACGCTGCTCACCGATGCCCGCTACGTCGATCCCAAGCCGGGCGACTGGTACGTCGAGAATATTATGTTGGAGGATGCGCTCTTGCGGGCCGCCTTGGAGGCACGCGGCTTGCATGTGCATCGCACCAATTGGGATGATCCGCGATTTGATTGGCGGGAAACGCGCTTTGCAATGTTTCGCACGACTTGGGATTACTTCGACCGTTTTCCAGAATTTTCCAAGTGGCTGGATGCGACCGCTTTGAAGACGCAATTTCTCAATCCCCTGCCCTTGATCCGATGGAACATGGACAAGCATTATTTGCAGGACCTGGCGGCAAAAGGTATCCTGATCCCACCGACCGACTTCATCGCGCAGGGAGACACGCGCACGCTAGCTCAGATTGCGCAAGCGAGCACCTGGGACGAATACGTGCTCAAGCCTGCGGTCTCAGGCGCGGGGCGGCACACCTACCGCTTGCATGCGGGCAATCTCGACGCGCACGAGGCCATTTTCCGCGAATTGATTGCGCAGGAAGCCATGCTCTTGCAAGAATTCCAGCGCAATGTGCCGCTCAAAGGCGAACTGACCTTGATGATGATGGACGGAAAATTCACGCACGCGGTGCTGAAAAAAGCAAAGGCAGGCGACTTCCGCGTCCAAGACGATTTTGGCGGCACGGTCTACGACCAAACGCCTAATGCTGAGGAGATTGCGTTTGCCGAGCAGGTGATTCAGGCTTGTCCTTCACTGCCGATTTATGCCCGCGTCGATATGATTTGGGACAATGAGGGGCGACTTTGCGTCTCAGAATTGGAAGCCATCGAGCCGGAATTGTGGATGCGCAAATTTCCGCCGTCGGCCGAGATTTTGGCGGATGGGATTTTGAGGGTTGTGGGACATTGATTTTGTATTAAGAAACCGCAAAGGGCGCAAAGGTTCGCAAAGCCCCCATGATCTTTGCGCTTCTTTGCGTCCTTTGCGGTTCAATTCCAAAACGGAAATCAACACCGCGCCATTTTCTTTTTCTTGCCGATCACGCCCCGCGCTTCCATTTTCTTCAAATAATCGGCCACATCAGGGACACCACAAGCCGTGCCGCCCATATCGACATGGATTTTCCCAATCTTTTTGGATGCTGCCACCACACGATCAGAGAAAACTGCAACATAGCCACCCACGCAGATCAAAAAGCTGTTCATGGCATACCGCACGCGATTGGGCGCTTGGTGGATTGTGTTCTCGACGCGCTCAATCAGACGCAACAAATGATCCATGTCCAATTCCGCGTCGGGTTTGAGGCTCACCACATTGGCGAGCGTCGCCCAGCCGGCATCTTGCGTGATCGCCCGCTCAGCATCAATCCATTCCAAGCCCAATTCCCAGCCAAAACGGCTTTCGGCAGCAATCCAAGCGACGGTGTATTCGCTGAGCATATACCAAGTGGCACCCGCAACCCATTCTTGCAAATCGGCTTTGGAGATCTGTTTCTCATCCGCGATCAAACCCGCCAAATATTGCGCGTCGCTGTTGCCGCTGCGGTAAAGC
>JANMIM010000744.1:0-3613 GCA_031375795.1 Bacteroidota bacterium | reverse complement strand
TTGATGATGGCGGTGAATTCCTCAATGCCATACATGCCAAGGTTACTGATGCTGAAGGTATTGCCTTCCCAATCGCTGGGTTGCAGCTTTTTGTTGCGGGCCATCTCGGCGAGGCGCTTGGCCTCGCCTGCGATTTGCGAGAAACCGAGGTTGTCGGCATAGCGAATCACAGGCACGATCAAGCCGTCTGGCACGGCCACCGCCATGCCGATGTGGATGTGCTGGTTGTAGCGAATGCTCTCGCCGCGCCAGCTGGCATTCACGCCGGGATGTTGGCGCAGCGCCATGGCGCAAGCCTTGATCACGATGTCATTGAAGCTGACCTTGACAGGCGCTGTCTCGTTGATCGCTGCGCGGGCATCCCACACGGCGCCCATGTCGATCTCCATGGTGAGGTAAAAATGGGGAGCCCCATTTTTGCTCTCGGTGAGTCGGCGGGCGATGGTCTTGCGCATTTGGCTGAGGGGCACCTCGGTATAGGCCTCCTTGCCCGTGGGCAGGCCCATGGCCGGAATGCTCGCGGTGCTGCTGGCAGCTGCACTTTCCTTGTAGTTCTCGACGTCGGCCTTGATGACCCGGCCTTCTGGCCCGGAACCCTGCACGCGGCTGATGTCGATGCCCTTGGCCTTGGCCATGCTCTTGGCGAGTGGCGATGCTTTCACGCGGTCATCGTCTGCCTCTGCCGCGACCACGGGTGTGGCGGGAGCCACGGCCAACACAGCAGGCACGCCATTGCCCGAGGAAGCCTTCTCCTCGGTCGCATTTGCAGCCACAGCGGGTTTCGCTCCGCCTTGCTTGGCCTCGTAGGCCGCCAAGATCGCTTTCACGTCCTCGTCGGGCTTGCCGATGATGGCCAGCAACTTGCCGACCGTGACCGTGCCCTTTTCATCGACTGCCGTCCACAACAAGGTGCCTGTCCAGAAAGAATCCAGCTCCATCGTGGCCTTGTCGGTCTCGATCTCTGCCAGGAGTTCTCCAGCATTGACTTTTTCGCCCACTTTCTTGTGCCAGGCTGCGACGACGCCATCGGTCATCGTGTCGCTCAGCTTGGGCATTTCAAGGATTTCTGCCATATTAATTGTGCGTTTAACGCGAAGTGTCTTTGGTAAAATGCGGCGCAAGTTACGGATTGTGCAGCGATCTCAAAAGAGCTGTCCATCGAAGTTCTCCTCCTACGGCATGAAAAAATCGATTGGATCCAAGTTTTCAGCGTAGTGCCGAGGAAAGTCTTGCCGAACCTTGATCCAAATCATCGCGTCGTGCAGGAGTCCTTTGGAGATTTGTAGAAATACACGACGGCTATGAATCTCAACTCAGTCTGGCATCTCAAGCACCCGATGCCCAAAAACCCGACCTTGGACCAACGTATCACTTGGCATTTGGATCACGTGCAACACTGTGGTTGCCGTGGAATCCCGACGCTGCTCTTGGAGAAGATGAAGGAGCGCAACATCATGATTCCTGCGGCCAAGGCGGGAGGCAACGCAATGGATTTTGATTCACTGCATGATCCCGATCCCAAGGTGAGGTATGGTTTTGCAAAGGAAATCGCCACGCTCGCCGCCAAGTCTCCGCAAACCCTCTACCCCCGGGTGGATGAGTTGTTGCCATTTTTGGATTCGGAGAACCAGATATTGAGGTGGACGGTGATCGACATTTTGGGACATTTGGCTGCGGTCGATGAGGCTGGCAAGGTGGAAAATGAAATCCAGCGGCTCATCGCCTTCGTGCACAGTGGCAACCTCATCACCTGCAACCATGCGATCTTTGCGCTGGGCAGCATCGCCAAGTACAAGCCGATGACCAAACGATTTATCTTGCAGGAACTGCTCAAAGTGGCCCAAGATCGATTTGAAACCGAGGAATGCCATGAGATCGCGATCGGCAAGGTGGTGGAAGTGCTGGGCCACTTCATCCCAGATGTCATCAAGTTCCCCGATGCCATGCAATTCGTAAAAACAGCCAGCGTTTCCTCCCGCAACGCCACGGCCAAAAAAGCAAATCAACTCAAGCGGCGGCTGGTCGGCGCGCAATGACCCATCTCGCAGGAATCACCCTTGCATTCTCACGCTGAAATCGGGCCTATGCGACCGGCGAATCTACATTTGTAGGCGATTGCCCGATTTTCTTGATTCCCACCCATCTGATCAATGCTGGCAGCAAAAACAAATCGGCCAGCAATGCCACGACGAGCGTCACGGCGGTAAATAGGCCGATGACAAATGTTCCGCCAAAATCACTGAGCATGAGGCTGCTGAATCCCGATAGCAAGATCATGCCGGCGATGATCATGGCCTTGCCCGTGCCCATCGTCGCATTGTACAGGCCCTCCTCGGTCGTGCGGCCCATGCGCAGCTCGTGCCTGAAGCGCGACATGAAGTGGATCGTGTCGTCGGTGGCGATGCCAAAGGCGACGAGAAACACGATCGAGGTCGATGGCCGCAGGGTAATGCCGGAGAAACCCATCATGCCCGCCGTCACCAGCAGAGGAATGATATTCGGCACCATTGCCACGAGCGCCATTTTGAGATCACGAAACATGATGCCCATCAACAACGCGATCATCACCACCGCCATGACCAGGTCGAGAAAGAGTCCATCGCGTAGCACGTCGGCATTGGCCTCGTTGATGATGGCCAGACCGGTGAGGTGGTACTCAAAATTTTCAGGATGGCAGACGCGCTGTACAAATTGAGCCAAGCCGCTGCGGATCTCCTCGAAACGGTAGCTGCCGATGTCGCCGAGCTTGGCGCTGAGCCGGCCTGCTGTGCGGCTTGGGGTCATCGTGAGGCTCAGGCCGTCTGCCGCACCTGCGGCATACCCAAAGGCCAGCAATTCATCGACCCGCTCATCGCTCGACGGCAACTTGAAATAGCGCGGATTACCCCCGAGATACAATTGATTGGCTCCCTTGAGGTAATTCACGATCGAGAAAAATGGGCTGATGTGGGTCTGTGACCGGAGGTAATCCTGAATGGTATCGAGGTCTTGTAGAATGTCGAGATCGGTGATGAGCTTGCCGTTTTTGGGCTTGACGGCCATTTCAAAGGCGCGTGCACCGTAAAAATGTTCTTCAAAGAATTGCAGGTTGGCGCGGGTCGGATCCTGGGGTGACACGTCGTCGAGGAGGTAGCTGTCGTAGGAAATGCGCGTCATCCCAAATGCCGATGCGACACAAACGACCACAGAGGCGGCGATGATCCAGTTTCCCCAGCGCTTGACCCAGCCATGCATCGCGTGCAGCATCTTACCCCACAGGGGATTGTTGGAACTGCCCTTGCTCACGCGCACCTTTTCCACATTGACACGCAGCAAGATCGAGGGAATCAAGAGCATGACGGCGATCCACGCAAAGACGACACCTGCCGCTGCAAACAACCCAAAGGATCTGATCGGCGGCAAGGGCGAGGTGTACATGGTCACAAAGCCGATGGCCGTCGTCACGCAGGTGAGCAACAGCGCTCCGCCGATTTCCAGCATCGTCGTGCGCATCGCAGCCTGGGCATCCAAGCCGTCGATGAGGTCTTGCTGGTAGCGTGTCACCAGGTGTATGATGTCGCTGATGCCGCAGACAAACAGCACCGTCGGCAGCAACTCACCGATGATGTCGAGC
>JANMIM010000726.1:0-3439 GCA_031375795.1 Bacteroidota bacterium | reverse complement strand
TCAGGCCCCAAGCCCTTGCCTTGCGATCCGCGCGCTGCATCGCAGTCTCCCAGTTGTCCACGCCATACAGCTGCACCCCGTTTCCAAAACGCCGCGCCAAGTTGAACAAGGGGAATCCCGTGCCGCATCCGATGTCCAAGACCGTCTTCACGCCAGCATAATCCACGTTTTCCAGCATCATCTGCCCAGGGCCCGCCGACCAAAGTGGCAATTCGTCAAAGGCATCTGCCATCTCGGGTGATTGCCAATCGTATGTGCGCTCCAAGTATTCCTGCATGCCTTCAATTTCTGAAAAAGAATTGGAATCTGAATCAACGCGCTGCGGGTTTGGGAGAATGGGAGAACGATTCCGCCTTTCGGTAGCAGGCGCGGAGAGCAAGATGTTCGTCGGCCCTCAGCCTTGTTTTGGGGAGGGCCGACGAACAGGTGCATAATTTGGCGTAGACGCTGGCGAATAAGTGATTTGGCATTTGGCGACAATCCTGCTAATTTCAGTGCATGGCGATCAAAGTCTTGGTTGTGGACGACGAGCCCGATGTGGCGGTGATATTCCGACAGAAGTTTCGGCGGAGGATCGCTGCCGAGGAATTGGAGTTTTCGTTTGCTGAAAATGGGCGTGTGGCGCTGGACTTGCTTGTGGCCGACCCTGAGATTTCGCTGGTATTCACAGACATCCGCATGCCGAGCATGGACGGGCTCACCTTTTTGAAGGAGATGCGCGTGCTCGACCGACAGGTGCTGTTGCCGCTGGTGGTGAGCGCCTACGACGACATGCCCAACATTCGGGAGGCCATGCGGCAGGGTGCCTGGGACTTTGTCACCAAACCCATCGACCTCGACGACCTGGAGCGGGTCTTGAACCACGCCATCACGGAAATCCAACAAAAATTGGATGCGATCGCCACGTCGCACAGGCTGCTCGCAACCGAGCAGGACAGGCAGGCAGCGTTGCGGGCCAAGGAGTTGCAGCAGGAGTTTTTTGAGAACATCACCCATGAATTCCGCACGCCGCTGACGCTGCTCCTCGCTCCACTGGAGTCGGCCTTGGGCTTGAGCAGTGAGCCGCAAGTCGTCGAATACCTCGGATTGGCCCAAAAAAGCGGCCTTCTCTTGCAGGATTTGATCAATCAGCTGCTCGATTTTGCCAAGGTCGATGCCCAGCAAATGCAGCCACAGTTGCTGGCCACACCCATGAGCAAGCTCGTGGAATCGCTCTGCGACGCTTTTCAGGTGGTCGCAGCGCAAAAGCAAATTCGCTTTGAGGTCGTGATTCCACCTGACTTGGCGGGAATGACCGATCAGCGCATGCTGGGACGCATTCTTCTCAACCTCCTTTCCAACGCCTTCAAATTCACGCCGCCCCATGGACAGGTGAGGTGCGAATTTGGAAGAGAGGAAACACTTGCATTCCTACGGATTCAGGACACGGGAACAGGGCTCAGCCAATCGGAAACTCAAAATATATTCAAGCGTTTCCAACCAGGCAGCAACCAGCAAGCCATCGGTTCGGGCCTGGGATTGGCGATCTGCCACTCCCTCGCTACGGTCTTGGGAGGACAGATCGTTTTGGAAGACCTCCCTCCTTTCCGCACCAGTTTCCGGGTTGAGTTTCCAGTGGATTGGCTTGGCGTGGGTGAGTTAGATTCAATGGAAACTACTTTTGGCGCAAGCGTTTCCCCTTCGTTTTTGGTGATGGAAGGAGCTGAATTGGAGCTGGGAAATGAGGCTGGAAAATCCATGATCCTGATCGCCGAAGACCATCCCGACATGCGGAGGTACTTGTCCCAGGTCCTGCACGACGAATACAACGTCGTCTCCGCAGAAAACGGAAAGGTGGCGTATGCCATGGCCCAAGAATTGATCCCCGACCTCGTACTTACCGACTGGATGATGCCGGAAATGACGGGCTTGCAACTGCTCGAAAATCTACGCGCCATGCGGGAAACGAGCCATATCCCTGTGGTAATGCTCACCGCAAAGGCGGGCTGGGAAGACAAGATCCAAGGTTTGGAAACGGGTTCGGAGGCCTTCCTGCCCAAGCCTTTCCACCCAGAAGAACTCAAGGCCGTCGTGCGCAACCTGTTCGCACAGCGCGAGCGCCTGCGGGAACGCTTTCGCATGGAACTGCTGAGGCCAGACAAATTTGCAGCCGCATCGCTGGAAGATCAGTTCATCATGGACGTGAAGCGGGTCATGGAGGGCCACCTGATGGACGAGCAATTTGGGGTGGAAACCATGGCCGACGCCATGGCGATGAGCCGCCGCACGCTCATGCGCAAGCTCACCGCCGTGACGGGGCAGGCTCCGGTGAAATTCATACGCGCCTACCGGCTGGAGCGCGCGTTGCAAATGCTGCAAGACAATACCGCACCCGTCTGGGAGATCGCCGTCAAGACCGGGTTTGGCAGCGCATCCTATTTTACCAAATGCTTCAAGGACCACTATGGCATGAGTCCCAAGGAGGCCATCCACCAAAACTGAGATGCAAGCACCAAAATCTGCCCGCGAAATCAGGAAGCGAAATCATGGTGTTTTCGCATGGAAACCAATCATTGCTTTTTGGTTTCCATTTTGCTGGCTTTTGTGTGGCGTGCAAAATCTCGTTGCGCAACCAAGTCGTCAGAGCATCGAAAAGGCGGCCTACTTTTCGTCGATCAACGTTGATTCGGCCTATTATTATGCCAATGCAGGGCTCAGGTTCGCGGAGAGTGAAGCCAACGACACGTTGATCGGGGAGGCGCTGATGCTGCGAGGGACCATGCTCTACGAACAAAACCGCTACCGCGAGGCCCTGCGCGATTTCATTCGACGGCAAAAGCTGGCCTTGCAGCAGATGCAACACCTGCCCGAAGCCCAGTCTTGGATGTGGATCGGAGAAATCTGCCTGGCGATCGACAGCCTGGACGAGGCCGTCGCAGCATTTGACGAGGCATTTGTGCAATGGCAAGCCGTGGGCGACCAACCCAAGAAGGCCCTGTCGATGCTGCGAAAAGGAAGGGCGCTGGAGCTGCAAAAAGGATACGAGCAAGCCCGGGCAGCCTATGTGGTGGGCCTGAAGATTGCGCGGCGATCATTTGCCGAAAATGAAATCGGCCTCGCCCACCAATCGCTGGGCCTTTTGTACATCGAGACCAAGGAGCCCGACCTGGCCCGCCAGCACCTGCGCAATGCCCTGCTTCACCTCGAAAAAGGCCCCGACGACCAAAGCCGTGCGCTTTCCTTCAAGGGTTTGGCGACCGTGGGCGTCGCTGAAAAGAAGTTCCGCACGGCTCACCAAGACGCTCTCAAGGGCCTCTATTTGGCGCAGGAGACTGGTTCGCGCGGCTTGACGATGGACTTTTACCTCCTGCTCGGCGACATCATGGCTGGGATGGGCGATTTTGAGAAGGCGAGCGACTATTACAAGTTGAATGCGCTCGTGCGCGACAGCCTAACGGGC
>JANMIM010000708.1:0-9211 GCA_031375795.1 Bacteroidota bacterium | reverse complement strand
AATATTCCAAAGCCTTGCCCAGGTCTCCCAACACGCTATGCGTTTCCCCCAATTTCTCGCAGGAAATCGCCAAGCCGTTTTTGAAGCCCACGTTGTCGGGGTAGGCGGCGTGGAGTTCCTTGCCCAAACGGTTACGTTCCTCATAATATTCCAATGCTTTGCCTAGGTTCCCCAGCGCGGTATGCGTTTCCCCCAATTTCTCGTAGGAGATCGCCAAGTTATTTTTCCGATCAGGTGAATCTGGGTTGAGTTCTAGCAGCGACGTTTGGATTTGCTTTTGAATCTCAAAGGAACGCAGCGCCTTGCGCAAATCCCCCAGTGTCGCATGGTAATTTCCGAGGTGCTCACAGAGGATGGCAATCTTATTGTAAGGTGCGGAGAAGGCCAGAATCACGGCTTCACCCAAGCGTGCATAATACGCCGCATCCGCATAGCTGCTGCCCGTGATGTGGACACCGTCGTAATTCAGCTTCTCTACCAGCGCCTCGATCAGTGGCTCGGCATCTGCAAACAAGCGCTCCTGATTTTGCCTACGGGTCACTTGCTGCACGACGGGGCTTACCTTGAAGCTTGTCGTGTCGGCTTGGTAGTCGAGCCAGCCTTTTTGGGCGAGGGAGAGGAGGGTTTTGAATAAGCCTTCGGAGGGAATCAAAGCTTGAAGCCATCTACGATCGATCTGCTCCGCCGGCAATACGGCAACCACAGACATGAGTGCCTGCTCTGCATCCGACAAATCTCCCAAATCATACATGGCCGCCACGATGTCTTGGATCATGCCCTTGCGGCTCCCACCTTGGCTGTGGTAATCGGTCTCGACTGTCTCCACCTTGCTGAGGTCAAGGAGGCCCTTGGTTCGAAGGTCTGCGAGCAAGTCCTGAAGGCTGTAATGCTCATCTAAGTCATGGAGAATGGCGAGGTTTTTGGCCATCAGTTCGATCACCAACGTATTTCCCCAAATCGCCTTGTGTATCTGGGCAAAAAGCGCGTCTTCGGCGGGGTCATGTTGGGTGTAATATTCGCAAAACAATTCCAAGGCAGGCTCCAATTCCAAGCCTTCGATTCTGAAAAACTCAGCTTTCCTAAAATTGGTGATGCGGGATGTAAGGAGTAGATGAAAGTTGCTGAGCGACCGCAGAAATTGGTAGCTCTTATCCAAATCATGGAGTTCGTCTGCATTGTCAATCACCAGCAGGGAGGGTGAATCCAAGGTCGCCATCGTTTGCAAGACGAGGTCTCGCCGTTCTTCCAGCTCCATCGCAGGATCAAACAAAAGGCCCAAAGGCCGGGAGAGGCTCAAGACGGCATCTAGGATACTCCTTTCATTGAGTACCCATGCGACATGTTTGTATTCCTTATGAAAGCGATGATAATATCTGGAGGCCAGCGAAGTTTTTCCCACACCGCCCTCTCCATTTACTAGCAGGAGCAAGTGGTCCTTGGAGAATAGCTTCTCTCGGACGGAAGCAAGTTCCGTCGATCGGCCGACAAATTTCTCGGGGAGGAAAGGCAAGGGAGTGAGGTGACTTTTGATTTTCTTGTCGCCATAGTTGTGGATTTCGTTGTAGGTGGTGGGCTGATTAATCTGCCGATCTATTTTGTCACGACCCACCAGGTCTCCATTGATCTCACCGTGGTTTTCAGGATTCTGCTCAGCCATTGTTGTTTTCGTTGTAGGTCGAACCGGCACCCATGTTGATCTGTTTCCCTATTTTGTCCCCGGCTATGTAGTCGCCATGGATGGTCGTCGAGGTCGCCGCCGCATTCCCCTCCATCCCCCGCAAATCCCGCACGAAGCCCTCGGCCTCCAGCCGGTCCAGTTCCTTGTTGAATTGCAGCCACAAATGCTCAAAGGTCGTGTAGGGACTGTAAAAGTGCTTCAAGTCGTCGAGTTGCTTTTGGAAGGCCCTCAGCGATTGTGCCTCCGATGTGGTTTCGTCGAAGCCTGTCGGCACCTGCTTGAAATAGGTCCAGACAAAAGGCTTGCGCGTGGCCAGAAACTGTCCCTGCGCTGTGATGAATTCGACATGGGTATAACGACCGACCTTGGTGTGGGCGAGCAGCACAAAAAGGTCGCTTTGTTGGATCATTTTGTTGTATTCGTCCTGCGAGGCTGTGGGCGACATGCGTGCGGTGGCATCCTCCCAGATGTCGAGGTGCAAAAAGATCCCCTTGTCGATCCACAGTTTGCACTTGCGGTAAATCTCGATCTCAAAGCGCTCGCGGTCTGCAAGGAGCTCGTTGGAGGAGGCGAGGAAGATTCTGATCTTTTTCATGGGGTGAATGTCGCGATTTGGCGGGGAATGCGCAAGGGTGGGCGGCGGGTATGTGTGACTGGACATTTCTTCTGTTCGTCGGACCCAGTTTGTTGGCCCCGTTTCGTCGCCCCACCCCAAAACAAACAGGTGGGCCGCCGAACGGCAACCCGGCGCCAGTCGCACAGCAGTACAGCCGATCCACCCAGCGCAGGCGGCTCACGCCGCCACCGTTCGTCGGCCCACAAGCGGGCTGCTGGGGTGGGCCGACGAACAGATGCCCGACAAACGGCCTCTCGGCGCCAGTCGCACAGCAGCACCGCCGATCCACCCAGCGCAGGCGGCTCACGCCGCCCCAGTTCGTCGGCCCACAAGCGGGCTGCTGGGGTGGGCCGACGAACGGATGCAAGCGAGCCGCTGGGGCAGACCGCCAAATGGATGCAGCAAAAAATTTCCTCCTCTTCCCAATTTTCCTGAACTTGCAGCCGCATTCTTCAAATTTGATCTCATGGCTCAGGCGCTGCTCGAAACGCATCTCTCTTTTCCCGTCCCTTTCACGAAATATGCTGGCAAGGTCCGCGACAACTACATGGTCGGCTCGGAGCTGATGGTGCTCGTGGCCAGCGACCGCATCTCGGCTTTTGATGTGATTTTGCCACGCGGCATCCCTTACAAGGGGCAGGTGCTGAACCAGACGGCGGCCTATTTCCTCGAGGCGACGCGCGACATCGTCCCCAACCACCTCGTGTCCACGCCCGACCCCAATGTCACCATCGGCTTGCGCTGCAACCCGATCCCGATCGAGATGGTCGTGCGCGGCTACCTCTGCGGACACGCTTGGCGCGTGTATGCCGCCGGCGGTCGCGAGCTCTGTGGCGAGAAGCTGCCCGACGGCCTGCGCGAAAACGATCCTTTTCCCACGCCCATCATCACCCCGAGCACCAAGAGCGCCATCGGGCACGACGAGGACATCTCGGCACGCGAGATCCTGAAATCGGGACTCCTGGACCAAGACACTTGGGCCGAGATGAGCTACTACGCCCTCGCCCTTTTCCAGCGCGGCCAGGAGATGGCCCGCGACAAAGGCCTCATTCTCGCCGACACCAAATACGAGTTTGGCTACCACGACGGCGACAAGATCACCCTCATCGACGAGATCCATACGCCCGACAGCTCACGCTATTTTTACCTAGATGGCTTCGACGAGCGCCAGGCGCGCGGCGAGGAGCAGCGCCAACTCAGCAAGGAGTTTGTGCGCAAGTGGCTCATCGAGAACGGTTTCCAAGGGAAGGATGGCCAATTGCCGCCCGTGATGCCCGACGAATTTGTCGCCGAGGTGAGCGAACGCTACATCCAGGTCTATGAGACCATCACGGGTCAGACCTTTGTAAAGGCAGATACCTTGCAAATGCATGACCGCATCCAGGGCAATGTCACGGCCGAGCTTCGTCGGCTTGGAATGTAGGTTAAGTTCAGAGTTATGAGTTCAGAGTTCAGAGTTGAGGGCTGGCCTCCACTCTGAACTCTGATCTTTGAACTCTGAACTTAAGACTCGAACTTTTTCCCTAAATTGCAGCACTAAAGCATCTATTTGCACAATGAAATACAGCACCGTCCTCCACGACAACTATGTGATCTTGCATCTGCAAGAAGACAAGCTCAACAGTACCATCGCGCCCGAGCTCAAGAGCGCGATGATCATGTACAACACCCAAGGCCAACGCAACATCATCCTGGATCTGAGCGAGGTGAACTATGCCGACAGTTCTGGCCTGAGCGCGCTCTTGCGCGGCAACTCGATCTGCGAGGGTTCGCAGGGTCTCTTTGTGGTCTTTGGAGTGACGCCGCATGTGAAAAAGCTCATCGAGATCACGCACTTGGACCGCGTATTTCACATCCTCCCGACACAGCAGGAGAGCATCGAGGCGGTGTTCATGCACGAGATCGAGTCGAGCATCGACGACGACGATGACGACACCGATGCCGACGGCGACGACGAGGCTTGATCACTTGGGGAGCTAGCGCCGGGATTGCCGCCGCTTCACCCCCCTCAGTTGCCATGGCAGGTGGTCGAGGGCCATGTGTTTTGCAACCGACTTTTTCCTATTTTGGCAGGGCTTGCTTGATGATCCTGATCCAGTGTTTCATCCTGGAGGCTGCCAGCCCGTCATCAACGGCGGCACAGACTGAGCGATGAGGATCTTGTAGCATGTTTCAAGTACGCATATTGGGCAATAGTTCGGCCACGCCAGCCTTCTCCCGCTTCACTTCATCGCAGGTGGTCAATTTCAATGACCGTTATTACCTGATCGATTGCGGAGAGGGCACCCAAATGCAGCTGCAGAAGTACCACATCAAGTATTCCCGCATCGACGCGTTGTTCATCACCCACCTCCACGGCGACCACATGCTGGGTGCGCCCGGGCTGCTGTCGTCGCTGAGCATTTACGAGCGTACCAAACCACTGCCCGTCTTTGCGCCTCGTGGACTGATGGAAATCTTGGAGATGATCTTTCGGTATTCAGATACCGTGCTGCGCTATGCTTTGGAATTTCATGCCTTGGAGGACTTTGCCCCCGGTGAGGTGATCTTCAAGACCGATCAGTTGGAAGTCGTCACGATTCCCCTGCACCACCGGTCATTTTGCAGGGGATTTTTGTTTCGGGAAAAGACCAAGCGCCGCAAGTTTGATTTTTTCAAGGCCAAGGCCTTGGAGATTCCCAAGGAGTTTTTCCATCTCCTGAAGTTGGAAAACGATGTGACGCTGCCCGATGGGCGCCACATCTTGGCGCGTGACTTGTTGCTGGACCGCGATCCGCCGTGCTCCTATGCCTACTGCAGCGACACGATGCAAAACGAGGAAATGAAGCCTTTTTTGCAAAATGTATCCTTGCTGTACCATGAGGCAACTTTTGGAGAGGAATTTCGGGCGCGGGCGCATGAGACGCACCATAGCACGGCACGTGAGGCAGGCGAGACGGCGGCGAGCGTGCAGGCCAAGCGCTTGATCATCGGGCACTTCAGCGCGCGGTACCGCGAGCTCGACCAGTTGCTGGCCGAGGCACGCGCGGTGTTTCCCGAGACCGAGCTGGCACTTGAGGGTTACGTATTTGATCTGAGGGAGCATGCCTAAGACCGACCACATCTTTCGCAAGGAAACGATCCTATTCATCGTGCTGGCTGGCTTTTTTGTCGCCAATGCCTTGATCGCCGAGTTCATCGGGGTCAAGATCTTCTCCATGGAGGGCACACTTGGGCTGTCGCAACTGAACCTCCACCTATTTGGCGAGGCGCGCAATTTTGACCTGACGGCGGGTGTCTTGCTCTGGCCGGTGATCTTTGTGATGACCGACATCATCAATGATTATTATGGGGTGCGTGGGGTGCGGATCCTGTCCTTGCTTGCAGCGGCCTTGATTTCCTATGGTTTCCTCATGTTTTTCCTGGGTATCAGACTGGAGCCTTCGGGTTTCTGGCCGACCTCACACGTGCTGCTGGATGCGACACCTGGTGAGCGCGCCGAGATCATGGGCAAGGTGAGCGACTTTGACTATGCCTTCAGGGTCGTTTTTGGGCAGGGGCGATGGATAAACGCCGGCTCGCTCATCGCCATCCTTGTAGGACAGGTTTTGGATGCCTATATTTTCAAGGCCATCAAGCGCGCCACCGGGGACAAACGCATCTGGCTACGTGCGACGGGCTCCACCTTGATCTCCCAATTCGTTGACAGCTTCGTTGTGCTGTTTGTGGCATTTTACCTGAGTGGCAAAATGACGCTGAGCACGGTGATCGGCATCGGGGTCGTGAACTACATCTTCAAGTTTGTCGTTGCCGTGGGGCTCACCCCCGTCTTGTACCTCGTGCACGGGGCCATCGAGCGCTACCTGGGCCAGGAACTCGCAGAGAAAATGCGTAAGAACGCCGTGACAGCTGCAGACGAACAATAGGCTTCTGACAGCACATCTGCGGAATCTGCGATGTAGAAAGCGGCCCCCGTTTTGTAGGCGATCCACCCCTGACAATGCAAAATCGTCGAAAAAGGGGGAATGTGATCTGCTGGAAACGTGAAAAGGAACAATATTTCTTTGGATATTGTTGACCCTTTCAAAAGAATTTGTAATTTGAAATGCTATTTTACCAATTGAGAAGAAATCGGCAGAGAGGGTGGCCGAGCGTGTAAGATTTGTTTGGGATTGTCCAGACTCCAACGTTATGCTAGGAGGACATAGTTAATTGGATATACTAGAAAAAGTCATTTTTAGCCTCACGAGTGACGAAGTGAGGAGATTCAAGATTCTATCCAATCGTTTCAAAGCAGACGATGAGAAGAAGCTGTTGGTTTTGTTTGACCTAGTGCGGTCAGAAGCCCATGGGGACGAGGAGCAGGAGATCGTCAAGGAATTGTATGTATCCAACAATGCCCAGACCCGCAACAGGTATTATCGGCTCAGGAACAAGCTGCTCGAAAACATCGAGAAGAGCTTGACTTTCTACTACTTCAAGTACAAGGATTCGATCCACGCCTATTACGACATCCAGCTCTCGATCATGTTCAGGGAGCGTGGGGCCTATCAATTGGCGTTGTATTTCTTGAAGAAGGCAGAAAAGAAAGCCAAGGAATTGGACCAATTCAACATCTTGGAGCAGATCTACCAAGAGTACACCCAGTTGGCGATGAAGGACATCGAGATCAGCATCGAGGAGGTGCTCGAGCGTCGCAAAGCCAACATGGAGAAGGTCAAGATCAACCGCCGCAACACCGAGGCGCTTGCCCTGCTGACGCAGCAGCTCAAGCGCTCCAACTTTGCCCGCGAGAAATCCTCGATCCTCGAGTTTTTGGAGAAGGTCAAGAAAAACATCGAGGCCTCGGCAGATATTTTCCACTCGACCGAAGGCAAGATCCAATTGTTTCGCACCGTCGGGGCCATCCTGTTGCAAAAGGAGTCCTACGACCAACTCGTGACTTTCACGCGCAGCACGATCGATGAGCTCGAGCACGCCCATCAATTCAACAACGACAACCATGCCGACCGCCTGCTGATGCGACTTTGGTTGGTCAATGCATTGTACAAAACCGGCCAATTTCGGGAGACCGAGGAGCAACTCGAGGTCTTTGAGAAAGAAATGGTCATGTACAAGAAACAGAACTATGTGACCTACCTGTTTCACTATACCAATGCCCGCATCGAGACGTACAAATGTCTTGGCAAAAACGAGGAGGCCGGCAGATTGATCGAAGAGGCGCTTGCGACACGAGAGTTGCGCGCCGAGGCCGAGCATGAGGCTTTTCTCATTCGCAGCCTTGCCGATCAGCAGTTTTTGAAGGGTGACTTCAAAGCTGCTGTGGCCACGATCAACAGCATCAAAAAGCTCCCGGGCTACGAGCTGTTCACCGAGGAGGCGCGCATGTATTTGGATGTGTTCGAAATGGCTGTGCGTTTGGATGCTGGCGAGACCGATTTTGCGGCCAAGGAATACAGCAATTTCAAGAAAAATTACCGCAAGCTGCTCAAGGCTGACAAACACGAGCGCGTGAGCCTGTTTGTAGAGATGCTGGTCAAGGTCTGCGCGGCCTTTGAAAAAGGCAAGACTCCATCCCTGAAGCATCAGTTGCCCAGGTTGCAGGAAATGTTTGGACAGGGAGAGCATGGCAACAACGAGATCATCCTGTACGATCTCTACATGCTGGCCAAAACGACGGGGCAAGCTTACGACACCCTGTTTGTTCAAAAAATGGCAAAGCTGAAGAACTGATTCTGTTCGTCTTCCCTTCCCGACGATCGATTATTGGCCGTCCGACAATGATTCGGAAGCGGCACATTTTCAGACCTCCTGACGTTCCGCAAACTGGCTTGCGGGCATTCTGATTTCGGCCAGCGCTGCAAAACAACTGCAGGCATGCCAATCGGAATTTTCAAAAGCACAGGTTTAGGTTTAGCCCATGACTTTAGTCGTGGGCCAAAAAAGATGCAATCGATCCATTTGATCAGCATTGTTTGCCCTAAAGTCATGGTCTATGCAATCCAGAGCTGCATTTTTGGATGTAAATGGAAATGAAATCCGCGAGCATATCCCTGCAGCGGCAAACTGCCGTCCATTCAGTTTGCGACGACCATGCTTGATTCGGTCTAATTCGGGAGCAGGGATGGAGTTCTGATTTTGAACCAAAAATCCTACGCATGATTGTTTGATTTATCGAAACACGGGTCCTTGGGACAGGCAATTTACCAAATGTAATATTCGTTGCTAGCCCATACAAAGCAAGGGCATTTGCCAATCGAAAAAAAAAACAAGTACCGGATAAATTACCTGCAAATCACTTGCTGATGGAAACGGCCGTGGCGGCTGCTCACATCCAACAAGTAGCTGCCGGCGGGCAGTTGATTCAGGTCCACGGTCGATGTGCCAAGCTTGTGGTTGTAGACACTACGGCCAGACAAGTCAAACAATTGGACTGTTGCGTCGGCTTTCCAAGCAGCGGGAACCATCACGTTGAGTGCGTTTTCAAATGGATTGGGGAAGGCGACAACGTCGGGGACCGTGTTTGTCGGGGATACGTTGACCACCCTTCCGACGGGGATCTCTACATGGTTGTAGGGAAGGTCGTCATCCCCGCCCTCCAAGACATAAAAGCGCACATTTTCAATTGTCTCGTTGAAAGGGTCATTCAACGTCAATTGAAAGAGGTCGGCAATGCAAAGTTCGGATACCTCAAATGTGACTTCGCCATTGGCGTTCACAATGGCAGAGGATCTTTCAACACAAGCCGGTACACGGCCTTCGATTTTTGCAAAGAGGCAAATGTCATTGGTGTTTGGCTTGGTGCTGAGATTGATGGCTAGTGCATCAATGTCGTATTTCTCATCCAGTTCAATCCCGAATTGCATGTCTTCAAAACCTGTGGGAAGAATCCTGAAGGCAGAACCCTCATTGTAATAGATCGAAGTTTCAAGGGTATC
>JANMIM010000681.1:0-2252 GCA_031375795.1 Bacteroidota bacterium | reverse complement strand
GCTGGCTGTTGTAGCCGATGGCCATCCATGGCAGTGTGATTTTGGTCCAATCTTCCTGATCACTGGGGCGAATGAAGTGCGGCTTGGGTTCGCCCACGACGTGCTCCTGCAACATCACCGGCTCCGTGAGGCCAAAATCCTCGAGGCGCTTGAACCATGCCTCGGTGCCCTTGGAGTAGGCGTCGTCGACGAGGCGAGCGGTCACAGTATTCACGGAGTGCTCAAATGCATCGCGGTACGTGATCTTGCCGTAGTCTGCATGGTCGGTCATCACACGGTCAAAGAATTTCCACTTGCCGTGGTTGGTATCGATGCTGTCGTCGAGGTTCACTTTGTCGCTTTCCATCAAGGCCATGAAGCTGGCGAGCTTGAAGGTGGATCCCGGGTCGATGCGGGTGGCGAGGGCGTGGTTTTGGGTCTCGGGGTAATTGGCGACGGCTTTGATCTCGCCGGTGCCCACCTCCATCAAGACCGCCACACCATATTTTGCATTGTGCTTGAGCACGCCGCGGCGCAACTCGGTCTCCACGATGTCTTGCATGGCGACGTTGATGGTCGTCTCCACGTCGGCACCGTCCTCGTCTTCCTGAAACACCTCGATCGGCAGCTCGTAGCCGCCGGTGATGCGCTGCACCATGGCCAGGCCTTCCTCGCCCTTGAGGTATTTGTGGAATGCGAATTCCAAGCCCTTGAGCGGCAGCGTGTCGTGGGCGATCACGCCGAGCGTGATGCGGGCGAGGCTGTCGTAGGGATAGAAGCGCGTATTGTTGAGCTTCTCCATCATGAGCCCGCCTTCAAACTTGCTGTTGCGCAGGATCGGCCACTCGCGCACCATGCGGTAGTCTTCAAAGTCGACCTTGTGACGCACGACATACAAGTGCCTGTCGGGGCGGCCATGCTCATCGCGGTAGCGCATGTGCTCCATCAGGTAGTCGTGGTAGTGGTGCTCGTCGTGCACCACGTCGCCAAAGTGCTGGGCGAGCAGCTTGCACAGCGAGTCGAACTGTGCAGGAAATGCCGCCTGCGTGGTATCGACCCGCGAGGGGTCGATGGGCAGCATGTAAAATGGCTGGCTCGTGGCGAGCACCTCGCCACCGTCGGCCAGGATGTTGCCACGCGATGCAGGGATGTGCTGCTCGTATATGCGCTCCTTGGAGACGGCCTCGATCCAGCGGTCCTTTTGGATGAACTGGATCTGCACCACGCGGGCCAGGGTCACGATGGCCAGCAAGGCGATGCCCCCAAAGAGGAGGTAGACGCGCTTGAGGATATTGTCGGATACCTGGCTCATTGCTTGCTCGTGAGTTTGAAGACATTGTTGCTGGTGACGCGGAGTCCCAGCGAATCGACTTTCTCAAAAATCACCTGCCTGCGCGTGCCTGCGCTGAGGCGGGCATGCATGGTCTTGTATTCGGCCTTGGCGTCGGCGATCTCCTTGCGGAGGCGGGCCTCCTCCTTGACCTGGGTTTCAGCGACGTGGCTGTTCCAGATGTAGATCATGCCGATGCCCACCAAGAAGAGGACGTAGCGGATGTACCGCCCGGCCTCCATGGAGCGAAAGCTCCAACGGCTTGGCTTGTCGGCAGCAGCGTCCTGGTTCCGGCTATTGTCGGTACGAGGCGCTTCTGGCGCGATCACACGGTTTTCCTTTTCCATCTTATTAGCAGCAATCCCGCAGGCGGGATTTGATTTTTGATTACAATTCTATTTTCTCCGCGGCGCGCAGCTTTGCGCTGCGTGACCTCGGGTTTTCTTTCAATTCCTTGGCGGAGGGTTCGACCGCCTTTTTGGTGACCAATTTCCAGGGGCAGAGGGATCGTCCGAAAAAGTCCCTTTGGTCCTCCCCTTGCAGGTTGCCTGTCTTGAAGAATTGCTTGGTGAGCCGGTCCTCGAGGGAGTGGTAGCTGATGATGGCCATCCTCCCGCCGGGGCGCAAGACGCGCAGTCCTGACTCAAGCAACATTTCCAAGGCCTCCAGCTCTTCATTCACCTCGATGCGTATGGCCTGGTACACGAGGGTGAGGATCTTGTTGAGGTTTTGTGCAGCGATCACCCCGCCGATGATGCGCTCCATGTCTGCCGTGGTCTCGATGCGGTGGTGCTTGCGGGCGGTGACGATCGCAGCGGCAATCTTGCCGGCCTGCATCACGTCTCCATAGTCATGCAAGATCCGCTTGAGGGCAGACTCGCTGTAGCCGTTGAGCACATCCACTGCATCGTCGCCTTCCCCGGGGTTCATGCGCATGTCGAGC
>JANMIM010000675.1:0-2155 GCA_031375795.1 Bacteroidota bacterium | reverse complement strand
CAGCGGCCGCGTGAAGAGGTGCAGGTGCATGACGAGGCTCAGCAAGGGCAAGCCTAGGAAAAGCAGCCAGCGCCACCGCAGATCGATCCAGGTTTGGAAGCGCGGCATCATGATGACTTTCTGGGCTTGAATCCATCCGTTCGCTGCATCCAGGCAGGCAATGCAACCGCATTTGGCACATGGGCAGGCTGGAGCGAAGTCCTCAAAAAGGGCATCCTCGTCATGGTTGCGCCTCCTCCGGGACAGGGCGTTCAAAAAATTGGAATCCGTCTTTTTCGCCGATCAACCTAAACCTCCCAAACCAGCCCACCATCTCCTCGGAGGCCTTGTCCACGCGCATGACCATGTAGACTTTTTTGTCGATCGGGCCATTGGCGAGCCAGTCCACGCGGTCCTTGTAGGGCGCGAAGGGCACGGTGTAGGGCTGGACGTCGCCATAGAAATAGGGCGCATAGGTCTTGTAACCTTGCGCCATCACATAGGCGTCTTCGGCGGCGGTTTTTTGGAAGAATGAAATCGCCGCGTTTTGGGAAAAGTCGGCCACACGCGGCAGTACCAGCAGGTTCAGCCCGTTGAGAAAGAGGGGCGTCGCGATGGTCATGCAGACCAGAAAGCCCTTGTAATTCGCTCGAATCAAACAATATAACCCGACCATCGCCCCGAGCAGGAAGATCAGGCCCGGTACAAATTCCCATCCGCCCATGTGCACATCCGCCAGCAAGCAGGCACGCATGAAGGAATTGGTGGCATGGTCGGCAAGCCAAGTCTTTTGCGAGACAATGGCATTGATGCCCACGGCGAGGCCTCCAAACACCAAGAAGCCCAGGGCATAGACCACAAAAGTGTCCCACTTGGGCCGCCTTCCCTCCTGCCACAACCGGTCGAGGTACAACCCCGCAAGAAATGCCCCTGGGAAATACAACATGCTCGAGTAGTGCACGATCTTGGTGCGGGCGATGCTAAACAGGATCAGCACGACCCAAAACCACACCAGCATCAGGTTTCGCAGCAATCGGTCATTGGGTTCCAACCCCTTGATTCCCATACCCCTGAAGGCAAATGCAGACAAGGGAAAACAACCAAGGAGGAAGACAAAGAAATGGTAAAAAAAGGGCTGCTCATGCCCGGCCACGGTCTGCGAAAACAACTCGGCTTGGTAGACAATGAATTTGGTCACGGTTTCGAATCCGTCGGGCGAAAAGGCGACCAGGCTGCCAAACCAGCTTGCAATCACCGCGAGATAGACGAGCGCAAACTTGCCCAGCGCCAACCACGGTATGCGCTTGCGGTCCCAAATCAACTTCCAGATCACATACACCATGGTCGAGACCAGCAGTGCGACCGGCCCCTTGGTCAGCGTCGCAAGGCCGATCCACATCCCCGCCAGCAATGGCGCGGCCTGCGGTTTGGCATCGGTCGCCGCCAATTCAAAACGCAAGATCTGCATCAAACCCAAGAATATCAGCAGGTTGAAGGTCGGGTCGATGATGCCGGACTTGAAATATAGAAAAGGCAGCAGGCTGATGTAATAAAAACCCGTGACGATCATCGCAAAGCGGCGATCCCGCAGCCGATGTGCTTGCAGGTACAATGCCAGCAAGGTGGCGACGCCCACAAAGACATTGGGAAGGCGCGCGGCAAAGGCACTGACGCCAAAAAGCTTCATGCACAGCACCTGCATCCAGATAAAGAGCGGCGGCTTCTCCCAAAAGGGCTCAAAGTCGATTTGTACTTGGAAATAATTGCCGGTGACGATCATCTCACGCGCCGACTCGGCAAAGTTGATCTCGTCCCAGTCAAACAAGGGCGCCGCACCCAGGAATGGCAGGAAACCGAGCAGCGCCAAGGCACCGATCAGCAACAAATCTTGAATTTGGACCTGGGTGGTCGATCTCATCTGGTCCAAATTTGGGCAATCCTAGTTGAATTCGGAAATTTCAGCCGATCATTTGCCGAGCGCGAATTGTTTCGCCAATGCTACGGGCACCTGCTTTTGGATTCCCTTGGCACGCGCCAGCACCGTACCGGTCACTTTGAGGTCGATGGCAGGCTCCTGCCCCATCAGGCCGCCGAGCACACCCAGCAAGCCACCCAACACCTGACTCATGTCGGTCGCCACCTCGACGTCGATCTTGGAGGTCTCGTTTCCAGCCAT
>JANMIM010000650.1:0-4068 GCA_031375795.1 Bacteroidota bacterium | reverse complement strand
AACGAAAGTATTCAAAGTAGTTCCTACAAGGAAGGTCGCGCCGCTAGCAAAGCCAGCGGTCTGGCTCACGATAGAGCCAGCACAGTTGTCGCCAGAGGTGACCGAGTAGGTCACAACGGCGCTGCACTGGCCGGGGTCATTGCTGACCGTGATCGGCGCAGGGCAAGTGATCGTCGGGATTTCGGTGTCGTTTACAACGACGTTGAAGCTGCAAGTGGCGGTGTTGCCGCTGGCATCCGTGACGCGGAAGGTGTTCGAGGTCGTACCGACGGGGAAGGTCGCGCCGCTTGCCAAGCCAGCGGTTTGGCTCACGCTAGAGCCTGGGCAGTTATCACCGGAGGTGACCGAGTAGGTCACCCCGGCGCTGCACTGGCCGGGATCGTTGCTGACCGTGATCGGCGCAGGGCAAGTGATCGTCGGTGCCTCCGTTTCATTCACCACAACGTTGAACGTACAGGTTGCGGTGTTGCCGCTGGCATCCGTTACGAGGAAGGTATTCGCGGTCGTGCCAACGGGGAAGGTCGCGCCGCTCGCCAAGCCTGCCGTCTGGCTCACGTTCGAGCCAGCACAGTTGTCGCCAGAGGTCACAGAATAAGTCACGAGAGCGCTGCATTGGCCGGGATCGTTGCTCACCGTGATCGGTGCTGGGCAAGTGATCGTGGGGATTTCGGTGTCGTTCACAACGACGTTGAAGCTGCAAGTGGCGGTGTTGCCGCTGGCATCCGTCACGAGGAAGGTGTTCGCGGTCGTACCGACGGGGAACGTCGCGCCGCTGGCAAAACCAGCAGTCTGGCTTAGCGTAGAGCCTGGGCAGTTGTCGCCAGAGGTCACAGAATATGTCACCACAGCGCTGCACTGGCCGGGATCGTTGCTGACCGTGATCGGTGCAGGGCAAGTGATCGTCGGATTTTCAATGTCATTCACCGTCACCAAAAAGCTGCATGTGGAGACGTTGAAATTGAGATCCGTCAATGTAAAGCTATTGGTTGTCACGCCCACAGGGAAGGCGCTGCCGCTTGCAAGGCCCATCACCTGCGCAAATTTTGCACCTGGGCAGTTGTCTGTCGTGTCCATCGGGTAGACCAATAGTGCCGAACAAAGTCCAGGGTTATTCGAAAGCACCGTGTCTGATGGGCAACCAATGAAGGGAGGCTCGGTGTCGATCACCAACACGTCAAAAAAGCATGTCGTCGTATTTCCGCCCGCGTCGGTCACCGTGTAACTGTTGTACGTGTCGCCGACCGGGAATACGCTGCCGCTCGGCAATCCGTCTGTTTGCGTCACGCTGGATCCGGAGCAATTGTCGCCTGTGCTGACGATGAATGTGTAGACCGCGCCACAGATCCCAGGGTCGGTATCCAAGGTCGTATCACCAGGGCAGCTGGCATTCGGCGGAGTCAAGTCCAGAACAGTGATGGTCGCCGTGCAGGTCGAATTCAAACTGCCATCGTTTACTGTCAACACTACGTTGGTGACGCCGAGTGGATAGGGTCCTGCGGGGGCAACCGAGAAAGTCAGCGGGTCCCCGTTGGGGTCAGACGACCCGTTGTCGAAAGCCGTCGCAGTTGCAGTTCCTTGGCAATTCCCATCTGCATTGACCGTCACATTCTGGCAAATGGCGATGGGCGCCTGGTTGCATCCTGTTCCCAACACCTCCACATCGGCGCTGCAATGGCCCACGTTTCCGTTGACATCTGTCACTGCGATGTCCACGGTGATCGTTTGACCCGACTGTGCGCAGGTAAAGGTGTTGGGCGTCAAGGTGGAATCCAAGATGGCACAGTTGTCGGTGGACACAGAAATCAGTTGCGCAGGCAACAGTGTCACTGGGCTGATCGAGGTGGGAGCAACCTGAAGGCCATGACAAGTCACCACCGGCAATTCGGTGTCGTTGACGACAACATCGAAGCTGCAGGTCGCAGTGTTGCCGCTGGCGTCGGTGACAATCAAGGTATTTAGCGTAGTTCCTACAGGGAAGTTGCTGCCACTTGCGATGCCTGCCGTCTGACCCAAGATCGAGCCAGCACAGTTGTCACCCGATGTCACCGAATAGGTCACGACCGCGCCACACTGGCCGGGATCGTTGCTGACCGTAATGGGCGCAGGGCAAGTGATCGTTGGAATTTCCGTGTCGTTCACGACGACGTCGAAGCTGCATGTGGCCGTATTGCCGCTGGCATCCGTCACGAGGAAGGTGTTCGCGGTCGTAACGACAGGGAAGGTCGAGCCGCTCGCCAAGCCTGCGGTCTGGCTCAAGCTCGAACCAGCGCAGTTGTCGCCAGATGTCACAGCATAGGTCACAATGGCTCCGCAAAGGCCGGGGGCATTGCTGACGGTGATCGCGGCAGGGCATGTGACCGTCGGCATTTCGACATCATTGACCACCACATCGAAGCTGCATGTGGCAGTGTTGCCGCTGGCGTCGGTCACCGTGAAGCTATTTCCCGTCGTGCCGACCGGGAAGTTGGCCCCGCTGGCCAAGCCTGAAGTCTGGCTCAAGGTTGAGCCTGCGCAGTTGTCGGCAAACGTCACCGTGTATGTCACCAAGGCGCTGCACAAGCCTGGCGCATTGCCCATCGTGATCGTCGCCGGACAAGTAATCGTCGGTGCCTCGTTTTCGATCACGACGACATTGAAGCTGCACGTCGCCGTGTTGCCACTGGCGTCGGTCGCCATAAATGTATTCACCGTCGTACCTACATTAAAAAGACTATCACTTCCATGCCCTGCTGTTTGGCTCAAGATGGAACCTGGGCAATTGTCTGCGAATGAAACGGCATAATTCACGGTCGCGGTGCAAGCGCCATTGTCGGTATTCACCGTAATATTTCCAGGGCATAATACCGTGGGATTTTCAATGTCATTGACCCTCACCGTAAAGCTGCAGGTTCTTGCGTTGCCCGAGCCGTCGGTGACTTGGAATATGTTGGTCGTCAAGCCGACGGGGAAGGAGCCGCCACTCGGCTGGCCCGCAGTTTGTATAAGCGACGATCCTGGGCAATTATCATTGGAATTCACTGAATAGGTCGCAGGTGCAGCGCAGGTGCCTGGCACATTGCTCACCACAATATTAGATGGGCACGTGATCGACGGAAATTCATTGTCGATCACCGTGACGTTGAATGAGCAGCTTGCGGTATTCCCACCCAAATCCGTTACAACAAATGTATTGGTGGTGATACCCAACGGGAAAAGCCCGCCATCTGGAATACCAGCGGTTTGTACAACTGTATATCCTGTGCAATTGTCCTCGATGAGGTTGAAGTAATTGAACATCGTGGTGCAAAGGCCTGGATCCACCGGCACCGTAATATCGTTGTCAAAATTGGATTGGTTTGGCGCGGAAATAATGGTGCTTGAATTGCACTCAATCTGCGGACCCTCCACATCATCGACCGTAATCGTAAAACTGCAACTATCCGTTTGGCCCAGCGTGTCGGTCACCGTGAAGTTATTGATTGTCACGCCTACTGGGAACAATGTCCCGCTGGCCTGACCAGCAGTTTGCACCACGGTGAAATTGCTGCAATTGTCGTTGGCGGTGACGGAATATGTTTGTACCGAACCACACTGGCCCGGATCGTTGTCGACGCTGATATCTGCTGGGCAAATAATTGTGGGCGCAATCGTGTCCATTTCGGAAACAACCACGGGGAGCGAGACGACCGTCGTGCATGTGCCGATAAATGATATGACGGTAAATGTCCCACTTTCATCGACCGTGATGGATTGATCGGTGGAACCGTTGGACCAAATATTGTTGATGAGGTTGCTGGAGGTCAACGTCACACTGTCTCCAGGGCAGAATGAGGTCGGCCCACTTGCAGTAATGACAGCCGTGCTTGGCGTGGGCAAATGGGTGATGGTGATACGATTGGAAGTATCCGATGGACAAATCCCATCGTCCACAAGTACCCAATATTCTCCGGCTGCGCCTACCCGAATGGATTGCGACAATTCGCCGGTGGACCAACGGTTGTTGACAGGGCTTGCACTCGTGAGCGTGACGCTGTCACCCACACAAAATGTCGTCGGGCCGCCTGCAGAAATCGTCGTCGGGGCAGATGG
>JANMIM010000602.1:0-2697 GCA_031375795.1 Bacteroidota bacterium | reverse complement strand
GGACCCATCGTTTGCACCAACCTGATCGAATGCTGAGTGAGCTGCCGACATATCGCCCCGACTTGAGTGTGGTCGTGCCTGTGTTTCACAGCGTAGCCAGCCTGCGACCGCTTTTTGAGCGCGTGGCGGCGGTATGCAAGGAGGCCGGCAAGAGTTTTGAACTCATCTTTGTACACGACGGCGGCACGCGGGAGAGTTGGGAGATGATCACGGCCATCAAGCAAGACCATCCGCAACAGGTGGTCGGCATCAAACTCGGTCGCAACTATGGACAGCACAATGCCACACTCTGCGGCATCGACCACAGTCAGGGAAACCTGATCTTGACGATCGACGACGACCTGCAAAATCCGCCGGAGGAAATCCCGCTGCTGCTCGCTGCGATGGAGGACCCCGAGATCGACATGGCCTACGGGATCGCGATCGAAAAGCGGCATTCGGCATGGCGCAACTGGGGCAGCACGGCCTTCAAGAAGGTGTTTCGTTACTTGGCGCGCGGTCTCAAGGACGGTTCGTCGTTCAGGCTGATCCGTCGGGAACTGGCGGAGAAGATCGGGCGCCACCGTGAGCAGTTTGTATTTCTGGACCAGATCATCGCCTGGTACACCGTGCAGGTGGCCTACGTGCCCGTGCGCCATGACTTGCGTGAGGACGGCAAGTCGGGTTATTCGGGTTTCAAGCTTTTTGAGATCGCGATCAAGACCATCATTCTCTACACAGACCTGCCCTTGCGCATCATGATTTGGTCCGGGCTCGTCGCTTCGATCCTGAGCCTCACGATTGGCAGCACATATATCGTATTGAAGTTGGTGAATGGCGCCGCCGTCGGATTCACAGCGCTGATTACGGCCGTCACATTCTCAGCGAGCGTGATCCTGCTGAGCCTGGGTATCTTGGGCGAATACATCGGGAGAATCTACGCAGCCCGCACTGAGCGCCCGGTCTATGCGGTGCGCGAAAAACTTTGATTTCGGCAGGCCATTCATTCCGTAGTTCGGCTGGGACAACCTCATTCTGAAAGGTGTGTATCCCCTCAGAGCATGTACCGTCGGGTCGCTGCTGGATGGCGGTAGGAATGCTAAGGGGGCTCCCGCAATTTTTCCTTAGAAATGTCCAGTAACCAAAATGTCATTACAATTCCAAACGGGTACAAGGTACCACAGGCGTTCCTCTAAGTCCTGTACAAGTCCATCAGCAAGGTCTTCATGCTCACGCCATGAGCGTAGTGTCAGCTTTTATTAAGGGCTGGATTGCATTCATTCCCAAGTTTCCATAAATTCGTTCACATACGCGATGGATGCCTATGAACAGCAATCTTCTTACACGCAAGCGCTGGAATTTTCTCCTGTTTTCCCTATTGTTTCCCGTGATGGCAGCCGCCCAATTCCCCTCTGTCCAGAGCTGGCTGCGCGAAGCGACGGAAATCAAACCTGGAGTTTGGATTGCCAATGCGGAAGTCTCCGTGCGGGATTATGAGGCGTTTGAATATTACATATTCAGGGACAGTGGCGAGGCGATACACTTTGCTCTTCTTCCGCGGCCCGAGTTTTATTCGCCAGACAATTCGACGCCTCGTTGGGTGAGTAGCCACGGGAGCGATTCAGACCATGATACTGGATTGCCAATTGAGGCCGACCATCCCTTGGCTGGCATCACGCGTTTGCAAGCAGATGCGTATTGCAAATGGTTCAGCACGTTTCTCATGCAAGGGCAACTTTGGTATGACCTAAGGGTTCATTATTACCAACGACCTGAAAATTTTCCAGAGATTCGATTTCGCTTTCCTACCCCCGAGGAATGGAACCTCGCCACTGCGAAAATCCTACCTCCTAAGAAAACTACTGATTACCAAGAATTGCCAAGCCGCTCTTTGCATACACGAACGGTGCAATCTTCGAGGAAGGGGGAGAAATTGCTGCATTTTCATGACAATGTCTCGGAGATGACCACGGACGCCAATATCGTTATGGGTGGCAATTTTGCCTCCGAGGGGCTTGGGATCAGCACCTTGTCTGGGGAAAAACCAGATCAAAAAATGGGATTTCGCATCGTGCTGGAGTTCCCCGATAGCTTGGAAGCATTTTACCAAAAAATCCCGAATGCGACGCTCCACAAATGGGAATGGTACACCCCATGGGAAAAGCCCCGCGAAAGACCCATTCAAATTGATCCCGAATACAAGCAGTTTGAAAATGAATTTTATCCCTACAACCTGAAGCAACAATGCATTGAAATTGAGCCGAATATCTGGCTTTCCAAAACTGACGTCAGCGTGGGGCAATTCGCCTACTACATGTACTTTTTGGTGTCGGATTCTACCGTAGAAAATGGGAATCCGCGATTACCAATGGAATGGAGGTACACCTACAACCATATGTGGAGGGTGAGGTACCCCTACGACGGTAAAATAAGAATTCTTGCGGACAGCAGCCTGAATGAAGCCCTGCCTAAGCAAGCAAACTTGCCAATGAAAGGAATTTCGCAACAGCAGGCGGAGTGGTTTTGCCAATGGATGACCCGTCACCATTCCTTTGTGGTCTCTCCTCCGGCCAATCCGTATCGGTATCGCTTTCGGCTAATGACGCCGGCGGAGTTGGAATTGGCAATGAAAAAGGATCCCACTGTGACCCCCAAAGCCACTGAAATGGGGTTCAGATTTGTGGTCGAAGTGATGCCTACGCATCCTGATGCTGTGCA
>JANMIM010000531.1:0-3864 GCA_031375795.1 Bacteroidota bacterium | reverse complement strand
CGCCGTGTGGGCGAGCAGCGCGCCTGTGATCACGTCGCCGCTGGCGTAGCTGCCCTCGACAGTGGTCATGAGATGGGCGTCGACCTCGCCGCGGCCTTTGGCATCGAGCTTCACGCCCGCATTCTCCAAGCCGAGCTTGTCGGTATAGGGGCGGCGGCCAGTGGAGACAAGCACATACTCGCCTTTGAATTCGACGGTGGCGCCGGTGGGGTCGGTGGCGGTCACGCTTGCGCCTTTGGCGGTCGACTTGGCGCCAGTGACCTTGTGGCTGAAGAAGAATTCGAAGCCGAGGTCCTTTTTGAGGATCTTGGTGATCTCGCGGCCCATCGTGCCGTCCATGCCGCCGATGGCAGCGGCCGAATATTCGATCACCTGCACCTTCGTGCCGAGGCGGGCGAAGACCGAGCCCATCTCCAAACCGATCACCCCCGCGCCGATGATCACCATCGTCTTGGGCAATTTGTCGATCTGCAATGCCTCTGTGCTGGTGATGATGCGCTTTTTGTCGATCTCGACGCCGGGGACGCTGCTGGGCTTGGAGCCCGTCGCGATGATCGTGCGGGTCGTGCCGATCTCCGTGACCTTGCCGTCGGCGCCGGTGATGAGGACGGTATTTTTGTCCTTGAAACTGCCGTGGCCGTAATAGGTGTCGATCTTGTTTTTGTTCATCAAGTAGACGACGCCGTCGGTGGTGGCCTTCACGACCTCGTTTTTGCGGGCGATCATCTGCTTCATGTCGAGCGCGATGCCGCTCAGGTTGATGCCGTGGGCCGCAAATTTGTGGCCCGCATCGTGGAAATGGTGGCTGCTGTCGAGGAGCGCCTTGGAGGGAATGCATCCCACGTTGAGGCAGGTGCCACCCAGGGTCGGGTAGCGTTCGATGATGGCGGTCTTGAATCCCAGCTGCGCGCAGCGCACTGCAGCGACATAGCCGCCGGGTCCTGAACCAATCACTGTGACGTCGTATTGCTTTTCAGCCATGATGCATTTTTTTGAGGTCAACTATTTTTTGAGGGTGGAAAGTTATGGGGTTGGGGCGGGAAAGGCAAGGCAATGCGGAAGGCGATCGATGATCTCATGCAAGAAACTACGATTTGCATGGGTCTAAACTCCCTAAAGGGGCAAATGCACTGCCAACAAACTCCTCGGTACAGGATGCCCAAGCAACCTAAAGTGATTCAACCGAATGAATTTCACGGGGAATGAACCAAGCAACCGCGTGCCGAATTCGCAGGAAGGAGCGCCACAAAATGCAGGGGTGATTTACGGCAGGCGAATCGATGATCATACGCAGTTTTTGCGTTGATTTCCAAAAGTTTTGCGACTTTTGCCCTTCGTCGGGAATCAAGAATGCCCCGGCCACGATGTCTCAGCGCATGGAAATCGAAAAGGAAATCGTCCAAACAAAGTTCAAAAGCCCGCTGCACAAGGCAGTGATCAATATCCTGTACACGGGCAATTGGTTGAATTCCCGTGAATCTGCGGCGCTCAAGCCCTATGGCGTGACCATACAACAATACAACATCTTGCGCATCCTGAGGGGGCAGCGCCCCAATCCGGCGACGATCTCACTGCTCACCGAGCGCATGCTCGACAAGATGAGCAATGCATCGCGCCTTGTCGACAAGCTGGAAGCCAAGGGATTGGTGATCCGCACGATCTGCCCAAGTGACCGTCGTCAAGCCAATGTCGCGATCAGCGAATCTGGCTTGGCACTGCTCACCGCGATCGACGAGGTCAATGAAAGGGTCGACAGCACGATGGGCAAGCTCAGCGACGGGGAACTCGACACCCTGAGCAATTTGCTGGACCGGTTGCGGGGCTGAGCAGGCGTTGCTCCAAGCCCCCATCTTGCGGCAGGGGCGCTGGGCATTCCACCAAAACCCGACAAACATCATTTTTCTTTGTGCTGCTTCATGCGTACTTTTGAAAAGGCAGTTTGCGCCTCTGAGTGCCATGAAGTCTATCACCAAATATCTTGCATTTGCCTTGTTCTTGTCGATGGCTTTGCTGGTCGGATGCCAAATCGATGGGCAGGAGCCGCCACTGACTTATGACACGGGTCCCACGCCGCTGAGCTTGGCGGTGCCGCGCAATCTGCCGCCGATCACGGTTCCCGCCGACAACCCCACGACGGTGCAGGGCGTGGCGCTGGGTCGCAAGTTGTTTTATGAGAAGAAGTTGAGCGGCGACAACACACAGGCTTGCGCCACCTGCCACGCGCAGGCATTTGGTTTCAGCGACAATGGCTTGCGCTTCAGCAAGGGCATCGACAACCTCGAGGGCACCATGAACGCGATGGCGATCATGAACCTGGGCTGGTCGACCGATTTCTTCTGGGATGGCCGTTCGTCGGGCATCGAGAACCAAGCCCGCGAACCTGTCACGAATCCCATCGAGATGCATGAAACCTGGGCCAATGCCGTGGCCGAGCTCCAAGCCACGACCGAATACCCCAAGCTCTTTAAGGCAGCCTTTGGCACCACGCAGGTCACCGAGGACCTTGCCGTGAAGGCGATCGCCCAGTTTGAGCGCACCATGATCAGCGGCAACTCAGACTACGACCGCTTCATGCGCGGCGAGCCCAATGGCATGACACAGGCGGCCTTGCGCGGGATGAATGCTTTTTTCACCGAGCGCGGCGACTGCTTTCATTGCCATGTGGAGGGCCTGCTGAGCGACTACGACTTTCACAACAACGGGCTCGACAGCACCTTTGACGCGAGCAACATCGGTCGCGCGGGCGTGACAGGGCGCTCCAGCGACACGGGCAAGTTCAAGACGCCCGGCTTGCGCAACGCCGCCGTGACCGGACCCTACATGCACGACGGTCGATTTGCCACCTTGGAGGAAGTCGTGGAGCATTACAACTCGGGCATCAAGCGCTCTCCCACGCTCGACCCCAAGATCAAGAAGCCCGACGGCCTGTTTCTCACGGTGCAGGAAAAATCAGATCTCGTCGCTTTTTTGAGGGCATTGACCGATCAGTCTTTCCTGTCGGACCCTGCATTTTCCGATCCCAATTGAAGGAATTTCGGCGAATGGTTGGCTCCACGTCAATTTGTGCTTCAAAAACATTGATCCTGTGATTACTTTTGCCACATGCGTGAAGCTTGCAACGAAACTCTGAAGTCTGCGGCGAGATTTGCCGCCTTGGTCGGCGTCTTTGGTTTGCTGACCTTGGCAGGATGCCGCAAAGACGACTATGTGCCCTTGTTTGGCGCGAAACCCATCGCAATGGACATCGCGATTCCAGACAACTTGCCGCCCATGGTGATCCCCGCCGACAACCCGACGACCTACGAGGGCGTGGATCTTGGTCGGCGGCTGTTTTACGATGTGCGCCTATCGGGCGACAACACCCAGAGTTGCGGCTCTTGCCACGGCCAAGCCTTTGCCTTTACCGACCACGGCAATGTCTTCAGCAAGGGAATCGATGGCCAATTGGGTGACATCCAATCCATGCCGCTCGCCAATGTGGCGTGGTCCGCGACCTTGTTTTGGGATGGCAGGAGCAAGGGCCTGGAGGAACAGGCCCGCGAACCCGTGAAAAACCCGATCGAGATGCACGAGACTTGGGCCAACGCGCTCTCGGAATTGCAGGCCGACCCCGATTATCCACGGCATTTCAAGGCCACATTTGGCACCGACCAGCTCACGGAAGACCTCGTCGTCAAGGCGATCGCCCAGTTTGAGCGCACCCTCGTTTCCGCCGATTCCGAATACGACAAATACGTGCGCCAAGAAACCAATACCCTCAGCGAATCTGCAAAGCGCGGCGCGGATTTGTTTTTTGGGGAGCGTGCCGATTGCTTCCACTGCCACGCCGAGGGCTTGTTGTCTGACTTTGACTTTCACAACAAC
>JANMIM010000480.1:0-1865 GCA_031375795.1 Bacteroidota bacterium | reverse complement strand
ACGGGCATCAACGCCGTCACCCGCGCCTTTGAAACCTACGGCCCTGAACTGAGCGCGGCCGGCAACAAAGTTTCTGGTGCAGTCGGTGACCTCTGGACCGAAGCCAAAAAACTCAAGCCCCAAGATCCCAAGGAAAACAAGGCCACTGAGCTGGACCTCAAGTTCCTCTGGCTCAAGGTCAAAAGCCCCGAAGTCCAAAAGTGGACTGAAAAAGACAAGAAGACCGGCAAGGACAAGGAAATGGGCGGCATGGTCCTCGACAGCCAATTGGGCATTCGCCTGAGTGGCAACGATTTTGAGGCCGACATCACCGTCAAGATCAACTATGCGGGCGACTACCGCTTCAAGCTCCAAAGCGAAAGCAGCCTGCTGGAAGGCGGTGTCGGCATCGACGGCCTCTTCAACATCAAGGGTCTCACGCTCAGCCAAATGGAGATGAGTTCCGAGGAGGGCCTGTCGCTGCTGATCGTGAAGTTGGCCCGCATTGCCTTCGGAAACGACGTGCTGGTCGGCGAGGCGCTCAGATTCCAATACAAAAAAGGCAGCAAGTCGCCTTTTGAGATGGATGGCGGCGTGGAGCTCAACGCATTGGGCCGCAAGCTCAATGGCAACCTACACCTCGGGTTCAAGGACGACGGCAAATTGGGACGTGGCAAGTTTCATGTCTCGACCGGCAAGGAAGAATTTGAACTGATCAAGGATCACCTCAGCATCAAAAACATCAATGCAGACGGTGATTGGAACGAAGGCAAGTTCGACAGCCTCATGATCAAGGGCGATCCGGCGCTCAATTTTGCGAATGCCCGCGTCTCGGGTCAGCAAGTCGGCTTGGAGTACCACGATGGCAAAGGCTTTGAAGGCAAGGCCGATTCGCTGCTCATCGAGGTCGACATCATGGGTGCGACGGTCGGCATTTACATCAACAAGGCTACGATCGAGGAGAATGGATTCTCTGCAGACGACGTGACCTTGAAATTCACGGGTGCAGCCGCCAAGCAGCAAGCTGCTCAGGATCAAGGCACACAAGGCGGTCACGAAGGCGAAGTTGGCTTGGTCAAGGAATTTGTGCCAGCATTTGAACTCGATTGGCTCACCAAGGCACTGGGCATCGAGGAGGTCGAGATGCGCATCTCCAACGCCAAGATCGGCTGGGGTGCCAAGAAAGAAGGTGAAGGTGCCGCGACGGGTCAGGAAGCTGAAAGCGCCACCACTGGCAAGGAAGCCCAAACCGAGACCAAATTGGCTGCCAAGACCGACGATCCCAAGGATGAGAAGACCAATGTCTTCACCTTGCGCCGTCTCAAGGCCACATTGTTTGGCATCACCGTCGATGGGGCTTACAAGGACGAGACCAAGACCTTTGAGGGAACGATTGCCTCCAAACTCTTTGGCCAAGACAGCGGCCGCAAGCCAGCAACGTTTGGCGTGCAGATGAAGGAGGGCGGCAACTGGGAAGCCACGATCAACAAGTTGGCATTGTTGCCTGAAAACAAGGCATTTGCAGATGTGATGAATGTCGGGCCGATCGTCCTGAACAAAATCACATTTGGCTCGGCAGAGGGTATCAAGGAAATGGAGCTTTCCGTCGAGAAATTTGGCGTGGCGGGCGACATCTTGGCCGCAGAGGGCATTCTCCTCAATTACACCAAGGACAAAGGCACCCTCGAAGCCAACGCCAACATTTACCTGAAACTCATGCAGGACAACCCGCGCCTCAGCGGCAAGTTGAACCTGCAATTTGGCATGGACGGCAAGCTCATCCAAGGTTCCGCCATCAAGGAGCCCTCTGGCGAGCAATTCCCATTCCTCGGCAACCGCCTCATCCTCGCCAACCCCAACTTCAACGCACAATTCAGCAGCGCAAA
>JANMIM010000465.1:0-7075 GCA_031375795.1 Bacteroidota bacterium | reverse complement strand
TTCACGCTCAAGATCGCGATCGCACAAACCGTGAGCGTGAATGTAAGCAGCAATAGGCAAAAAACTGATTTTAGGGACATGGGTGATATTTTGGGGTTAAAAAATGGGAACTTGACTGGATGCTAATTTCTTTTGACCGTTTTCATCTGGATCACGTCGACCAAAAATGCAAAGGCCATCGAGAAGTAGATGTACCCTTTGGGAATCTCGAAATGGAAGCCCTCGGCGAGCAATGAAACGCCGATGATCATCAAAAAACAAAGGGCAAGGATCTTGAAGGAAGGATGTTTTCGGATAAATTCACTGATGGGTCGGGAGGCCACCAACATGATGCCTACCGTGACGATCACCGCAGTATACATCACCCAAAGCTCGCTGACCATGCCGACTGCCGTGATGATCGAGTCCACCGAAAAGACCAAGTCCAAGATCAAGACCTCCAAAAGCAGTCGTTTGAAGCTACTTTTGGCGGGGGTCGCTGGCGCACCGTCATCGCGCTGCTCGGTCTTGTGGTAGATCTCCTTGGTACTTTTGTAGATCAAAAACAGGCCTCCCACGATCAAAATGAGCCCCTTGCCCGAGAAGTCGATATCAAAGAGCCTGAACAGGGTCTGATCCAGTTTCAAAATCCACGAGATGAAAGCCAATAGCCCCAGTCGCATCACCATCGCCAATCCAATACCCCAAAACCGGAGCTTTCCCCGCTGATGCTCCGGCAACTTATCGGCCAGGATCGAGATGAAAATAATGTTGTCAATGCCCAGAATGACTTCCAGGGCAATGAGTGAAATCAAAGGTATAATTGCTTCAGTCATATTTCTTTTTTGTACCTGAAAAGTGGGTTGGATGATCCATCAAAAACTCAATTCTTTTTGTTGCGCCTTCATGGCATATTGCGTGATTTTTTTTCTTGGTCGTGATCTCATTCGCAGGAAAACGGGAAGGCAAATCTTTGCCCTCCCGTTAAATCCCTCACTACAAGCTACTCAATACCCGGCCGGCTTGGTCTTGACGTGGATCAAGCAATCGATTTCGATTTCCAATCCATCCTCTTGGGCACTTGCCATGAGCCGCCGCACTTCTTGCAACGAGCGGTTAAGCACTTCCATGCGCTTCTTGGAATTGGAGTTGTCTCGGTTGAATTCATTGTAATCCCGAAACAATTTCTGGTCATGAAATCCGATCTTGAAGCGCAACAATTCCATCAAGAGGAGGTTGGCATCGGCGACGACAAAGGTGCCCTCGATCAGCTTTACATTTAATTCCTGCTCCATCATTCGTGGATTTTGGGTAGTGAAACATGAGGCGCGATCAGTCCTCGCCGATCAAAACAGGGGCCTTGCCATCGGTGATGATGATTTTGGCATTGGGAGACGCAGACAATTGCTGCAAGACCTCCAGACTGCGCCACTGAATGATCGATGGCGTAAGCCCTTCTGACAGGATTTTTTGTGCATCGCGCACGCCTGCGGCCTCGATGCGCTTGCGCGAGGCTTCGACTTCCTCTTGCTGAAGCTCAAACTCCTTGCGTTTCACGATTTGCTCAGCTTCGAGCTTGTTTTCGATCTGCGCATACAATCCCGGCGGCAGGCTGATGCTCTTGAGCAGCACCGACTCGATCTTGAACCCGCGGGCTTCCACGATGCTATCCATATGGTAACGAATTTCCTCCTCGATCACCGAGCGCTGACCTGAGTGCAGTTCCTTGGCCATAAATCGGGCACTCACATCGGCAGATGCAGACCGGAAGACGCTCAAGATCAAGACCTCCTCATAATCTCTACCTACATCTGAGAGCACCTTGGCAGCCATGTCGGGGGTGATGTGGTACAGGATGGAGATTTCGGCGCTCACATTGAGCCCCTCCTTGGAAGGCAGGTTCAGTTTCACCTCACGGTTCACCGTGCGCGTAGGCATGCGCTGCACCTGCGAGACAAAGGGGTTGAATCCGATGACGCCGGGTGGATGTATCTTGTCCTTGATTTTGCCCAAGGTGACCTTGATGCCCACCTCGCCGGGCCTTACGACCGCACAGCCAGGCAGCAGAGAGAGAAAAAGCAAGGAGAGCGCGGCCACATACAGGCCGAAACGATTGTTTTGATATATTGCTTTCATAAATCAAGCTTTAGTGTTAAAACTTCCTTCTATATTGCAACGGCTATCTTTAAAAATAGTTTTACTATTAAACAAAAAATGAAATATTCTGTCTTTGCAGCATCAGATAGGCCACTCGGGAGCGTGTCGTACTCCAACGGTGCTGCAGGAGCCAAGGAATCATCCTCTAGACTTAAATTGATCAGGAGCTAAATGGATTTTCACCTCATCCTTTCCAACCTCACCAATCCCACATTGCTGTTTTTTTTGCTGGGGATCCTCGCCGCCATCGTGCGGAGTGATCTGGAAATTCCGCGTTCCTCCAGCAAGTTCATCTCGCTTTACCTGCTCTTCGCCATCGGCTTCAAGGGCGGCCAAGAGCTCGCACACAGCGAATTTGGCAGTGAAATCGTCTATTCGATCCTGTTTGGATTGGCGATCTCCTCCTTGATCCCCTTGTACACGTTTTTCATTTTGAAGCGCAAGATGAACGTGAGCGATGCGGGGGCCGTCGCAGCGACTTATGGTTCGGTGAGTGCAGTGACTTTTGTCTCTGCCGTTTCCTTCCTGGAGGCGCAGCAAATCCCCTTTGGCGGACACATGGTGGCGGTGATGGCCTTCATGGAGTCGCCGGCCATCATTGTGGGGGTCATTCTCATGAATCGCTACGACAAGGAGTCCACGCAGACATCGAGCAAGCGGTCGATCATCCTGCATTCGTTCACCAATGGTAGCGTCCTGCTGATTTTGGGGAGCTTGATCATCGGCATCATTGCCGACAGCAAGCAAGCCGAGGGGATCAAGCCTTTCACGACCGATATTTTCAAGGGCTTCCTCGCGATCTTTTTGTTGGAAATGGGCATGGTCACCGCCAAGCGCTTTTCGGCATTTCGGAAGTATGGCTTCTTTTTGAGTGCCTTTGCCCTTGTGATCCCTGCGGTCAATGGCTGCATTGTTGCCTGGACCAGCGGTTTTGTCACGGCAGATGTCGGCAACCGCTTCATTTTTGCGATTTTGGCCGCGAGTGCATCCTACATCGCCGTGCCTGCCGCGATGAAACTTGCAGCGCCCAAGGCCGATCCGGGCTTGTTTATTCCCATGGCGCTGGGGCTCACGTTTCCTTTCAACATCTCCTTGGGCATGCCCATCTATTTTGCGATCATCTCCCATACCTGAGGTTTGGGCATCGGCAGCGAGGCACGTGACGAATTCCAAAAGCTCCTGGTGAGCCGCAGTTCCGATGGATGGGCAGTGGTAGGCCGGATGGTAGGGGGGCTGACGAAGCCAACGGGATGTACCAATCACCGATGGCTCATAGGACGCATTTGCTCACTGCCTTGCGATCAATTTACCTGTCTGCACCACCACCCCATTGCGCGTCAGTTGGCAGAAATAGATGCCTGAGGCGACATGGGTCATATCGACTGCTGTCACGCCCGCCAGGAGTCTATATTGCATGATGGACCTGCCCATCGCGTCGGTCATGGTCCATTCAAAGGCAGCGTCACCCAAGTCTCCGTGCAAGCGCAATATCAAGCTGCTGCCGAAGGGATTAGGAGATACTTGCACCGAATTTGACAGGGCCACAAAGTTCAAGGATTCCACTTTGGAAAATGTCGCCGCACCGTCTTGGTCGACTTGTTGCAGGCGGTAATCATTGTGGCCTGAGACGGGTGCTTCATCTTCAAATGTGTAGCTGAGCAGGTGGTCGCTGTTGCCTGCGGCAAGCAGCTTGCCGATCGTCACGAATTCGATGCCATTGGTCGAGCGCTCGATCAAAAAATAGTCGCTGTTGGATTCAGAATGCGTATTCCAAGTCAGCAGGGCGCCCGATTCATCTGCCGATTTTTGGGCATTAAAATCCGCCAAGGTGATCGGCATCAAGCTTGGGGCGCAGTCGTTGACCATATTGTCATTCAAGACGATCGCGCCCGAAATCAACAGGGTCTTGCCGTCTACAGTCGCACCCGACAGCATGGTCAATTGGCCATTGGACAAGAGCGTCCCTTGAAAAATGGAATTGTCCCCCAAACTGACCGCTCCATCGACCTGCCAATAGATGTTGCAGGATGAAGCCGCATTCAACAAGAGCACTTGTGAAGCCACGCCTGTACTCAGTGCAGCACTCACTTGAATGAAAAACAAGGCATTCGGGTCTCCCTGTGCATCAAAGGTCAGATTGCCATTGAGCGTGGCCGCGCCGCCGATACAATAGACACCGGGCGTCAAGACCTGACCGCCGCCGAGGCCTGTGCCGAGGACGGCACCACAAGTCATGCTCTGCAATTGGCTGTAAGCCAGATTCACATCGATCGCCGCCTGTGCCGACACCGGGTCAGCCAGGTGCATTTGCCCCAAGACCACCGCCGGCGGGATTCCGTTGAAAGCCCCAACGTCGGTCCCCGCGTCACCTGCGATGATGGTAGCGCCGAAATTGTCGATGTCGCCGACAGCGGTGAAAAGGCCAAATGTATTCACGACTCCCAAATTGGGAGCCTGCGCATGCGCCACCGTGCAGGTCAGCAAAATGGCCAAGGCCGCAATTGCGATAGGTAATTTTGTATTCATAATCTTTTCAATGTTAAAGACACTATCATTAAGTGTCCGACAAAATTGATCGAGGATCAGGGGTTTGTTGTGACACCATTGCGAGCGATAGTTGTAGGTTTCACGGTTGGGAGACATCTTCAATTCCACCGTCAACGTACTTCTACTGGGTTTTGGAATTCGTTGATTCGCAGTGTATTCCCCGTTTTGATCAAGCGTTTTGCAACACGTGTCATCTCATCGGGCACCGATGTCTCGTCCCTTGGGCTGCCGTCGACAATGATGTTTGCAATATATTAGACGACCCCACGCGAAGCGGTTAGGGCCTCAAAATGGGCAAATTTTCCCACATGGCCCATGCACGATTCATGTCTCGACCTTCTGAGGCATTTGGGTGAATTTTGATGATCTGTGGATGGCCACGAGGATGGCCCGGTGCGTTCAGCGCCAGAGGGTCCAGCAGTTGACCGTGAAGATGGCGCCGTCGACCTCGGCGCTCTCGTGTGTGAATTCCATTTCCCAGCCGCGATCACGCGCCAGCTCAAAAAACGGACGACCCGGATGGCGTTGCGGGTCGCTCAGCAGCAACTTGCCGTCGTGTGCCAGCAGCCGCTCCACGCAATCCAGGATCGGCGCATGGTTGCGCCGCTCATAGAGCAAGTCAGCGCCGATGATGTAATCAAATGGTGCCTCTTCTGGCGGAAAACGCCAGTCGAGGTAGGCCGTTTCCAGCACGATCCCATTGAGTCTGGCGCTGCTTTGTACAAATTCCAGGCAGTCTGGATACCAATCAGAAACGGTGACCGCCGCGCCTGCGCGGGCGGCGGCCAGACCCGCCACGCCCAAGCCCGCGCCGATCTCCAGCACCCGCTTGCCTGCGAGCTGCGGCAGCCCCGCGACATGGTTGCCCAGCGCGATCGAGGCCGGCCACAGGATCGCCCAGTAGGGGAGGCGCTCGTCGTCTCCAAAATCGGTTTGGGAGGTCTCCAAAACCAGTTTCTCGGCATTCATGGGGCGCCAAATGAGCAATGGTGAGCCGCCTACATGGATGGAGTCGGTTTCACTGGGCAGGTTGGCGATCAGGTGTGGCATCGTGCGCAAAGCTACACAGGCGGCAGGCAATTGCAAGATGATCATGAGCGAGGCCGATGATCAATTGGTGGCAACCGCTTGTGGGACACTTGCAACTCGGTAATTGAGGATTTCTTGGAACCAATGGATATCATTTCGCGCCAAGATCTCCACCGTTCCCGAGGAATTTGCTGGCAATGTAAACTGCAAGGCCACCCCGGTTGCGGTCGTCTTCACGACCAAGGCCAGCTCCTGCCGCACGTCTTTTTCGTCGACAAAATTGACTTCATAGACCGATTCCTCGGCAAAGGCCTTGGTGAGGTAGATCGTTTGCAGCTTTGCGTTGGAAATGAGTGTCGACACCATCGGCGACGCACGCTCAAACCGCTGTGCATGGAAACTGGAGTGCACCCATGGGGAATTGGAGAATGCGTCAAGGTCGATCGGTTTGGAAACCAACTGCCATTTGTTGTCGAGGGGCAAGTGGCTCGACAGCAGTTGCCTCGGTGACGCGCAGAAATACAAATAGTTTAGATCTTGCTCCCGATCATCGGGCGATGCCCACGTTGCGTCCATCAACTCCCATTTCCCAAAGATTTGGATGGCGTTCCAGGCATGCGTGGTCCTTTCAAAGACCTTGCCAGTGTAGTATGTGCCACCTTTTGAATATCCGATGATCTCCTCGCATTGCAGGCCTGCTGCGGTTCCGGTTGCCTTCATCAGCGATGCATAACCGGCGCAGACGCCAGACCTCCGTTGCAGTACAGCCTCGGCATCTTGCGGGGCCATGGTGCCTCCATTTTGACTGTTTTTGAGGCTCTGGTAGTCATAGCGGATGTTTTTTGCGATCCAGGAGAAAACAGTGAGCGCGCGCGTGTATTCGTCTGCCGACACGCCACCCAGGTATTTGCCCAAGCTCTCCGTGGTTTTGGTGGCAGCGACCGGCGTTTTATTCACCCAGTTCATTGCCTTTTGTTGCACAGGCGCGAGCGCGGCCTGCAAGGAGCCGAGCAGCAGCATACCCAGCATGGCAGCGAAGAGAATTTTTGAAGCTTGCGTTTTCATCAGCAATCAGATTTTGCTACTTGATACCATCAAACGCAAAAGGTAACCCCTGTATTGTATTTTTTTCAACGACCAGCAAGCAAACCCTCAAGCGGTCTTCACTGCCAGCATCAACATATGCGTCTCTGGAAAGTCGAGGGCATGCAATTGGTCGTCGATGTACGTATGCAGCGCGACCTTGCCCTTGTAGCGATTGTCGATGAGCCATCGATTGGGGTAGGCCTTGGAAACCGGGTCGATCTGGAATCCGGCTAGCAGCAGGTGCTGCCGCCATTCCTCAAAATTCCAGAAACAAAAC
>JANMIM010000669.1:0-11305 GCA_031375795.1 Bacteroidota bacterium | reverse complement strand
GTGCTCACATAGATGTTGGGCGAATAGGCTTGGGCACGACCGACACGGTTGTGCAGGCTCGCCACATCTATTACAAAGAGATTGCCCTGAGCCTCGGCGAGATCCATGATGCCGACGTTGAGACGGCGGGTCTGGTTGAGGAAACTCAAGCCGATCTTGTTCGCAAAGTTGCCGAAGACCTTGTCGTCGATCTCCTCGATGTTCCAGAGGAGCACCTTTGCCTTGGTGCCTTCGACGAGGGTCTCGACGAGGTCACGCAGGTCGGCTAGGCGCTGGGCCGCAAAGTTGCGTTGTGCGTCTGGGGAGGCTGCGTAGAACTTGGGCAGAAGCTTCTTGGCCGTTTGGGCAATGACGACGACATCCGGTTCAAAGGCATACAGATCCGAACCTGGGTCGAATACCTGCCGCTCGATTTGTCCAAAGTCGGCTTCCATGACCTCGTAGGCGATGCCGGCGAGGAGTCCTTGCGCCAGCAGTGCCTTGTGAAAAAACTGGGTCGTCGAGTCACCCAGCAAGGCGATTTTCACGTGCTTGAGTCCTTTGGGCTGGCCAAGTTGCGCGGCTTGAGCGATCAAATGATTGAATTCCAGGGGCATATTTCTCAGATCCCTCCCTCCATGATGGGAGAAGGCGCAAATTTAGAGGAGATGACACTAGGAAAAAAGGGCTCGACGCATTCTTCGTCGGGGCATGCAAGTCCAGGCGATGTATCCATAGAAGTCGCAGGCCCTGCCGCATCCCGTCACCACGCAGCAGGGAATCAGATTCAGTGGGCAGCCACCGACCTGGGGCGGCCATTTGCACTCACCAACGGCTTCAGAATGTCACCGTCACAGATTTTTTTTCGTCTTTGTCCACCTGCACCGAGCCGCCGCGTTTCACCACTCCTGTCGACGTGGTGCGGCTCGCGCGGTAATAAAACAGTTGCGGATCCAAACCCTTGAACTTGATCTTGCCTGTGGCGTCGGTCAATCCTGACTGCAGGAAGATGCCTGCGTCTCGGTCGGTGGACAATGACGCGATGCCCACCAGGATGTCACGCAGCGGCAGGGTGTCTTGGGTGGTGAAGGTAATGCTGGTCTCCGCCGTGGGGGTTGTACCAGGGTCGTCGATGGGATCGTCCTTTTTACAAGCCGCCAGCACCAGCAGCGACAACAAAAAGAGGATCGACAGTGTCTTTTTCATGTGTAGGGCGTTGAATCATACGAAAATAGCATTTATTCCCCGGGTATGCAAGTGCTTGAGGTATCATTCCACCAGCATATTCCCTTCCCAATGCCGATTCTGCCTCATGAGCCGCACAAGGTAAACAGCTCGCTCATGTCGCATGCCACGAAATAATATTCGTCGTTGTTGGCGGGGTTGATCGTCAGGAAGAAAGGGCTCCGCCGCTACCGATGCCGCACGGGCTGAAGCTTGTAGGATGCGCATGGAGCAGTGTGGGTGGCAGAGCGAGCGCAAGCGCGAGAAAATGCAGAGGATAACTTTTCATGCTGAGAACGATTGGGTGATTTCCGTCAACGAAAATATAGCCTCATAAATCCTTTCGGAAGACCACAGCTTGATAGCCTTGGAATTTGACGCAATCTGTTGAAATTGGGAAAATGAGGAATCAATGCCGATGCGTGCGGAGTGCTACCCACACAATGCATAGAATTACAAGCATCAACGCAAGAAAGGCCATCAGGACTGCGGTGCCGATCTTTCCAGCCAAGCCCAGCATGCTAAATGGCGGGCGCAGTGGCTTTTGGTATTTCATGCCGCTCCCGAAAATGAACGGCTTTTGGTGCATTCCTGTCCGTATCCAAGCATTTTCCAACTTTTCCCGGATGGCTGGATCTATCAACAGGTAGCAACCTGCGCTGAGTAACCGCAAGATTTTAAACAAAGGACGCGGTACTTGTGGATGTTTGGATTCATGAATGCTCAGCGCAAGTTCCTTCAGACGCAATGCATGCTTATTGCGCAAGGACATATATTGCGCGGGTAGGTGATTGAGCAAATACATCAATCGCAGGTCTGTATGCATTCCTGCAAGCACAATATCCAAGGATCCAGCATCACCATCGCTCGCGGCTTCCAAATCTATCCCCAAAAGGCCCACATAACGAATCAATGGTCCATAGGCGGTCTCCAGATCGGTAGGCTCCAACATCGTGCTGTGCATGACCAATAGCAGCAAGCCGCGCCAATTTTTCTGCTTGAGCGCCACGGCCATCGCCTCGCCCACGCTCGTCTTCAGAAATTGGCTGCAAAAAGCAAGAAACGCAACATCGTCCCAGAGCGGCAACTTCGCGACCTTTTCGATGCGTTTGGGATTGGGATTGCGCAGAAATTCCTTGAGGATTTGATGCCGCTCAATCCCAGCAAAGTGCGCCTGCACAGCCTTGTCGGCCAAGCTGTCCAGCAGCTGCAATGCCTCTGCAAGCGAGACAAGCCGCCCGTCGATCACCACCTGTCCATTCCCCGAAAATTGAAATTCAGCCATCAAGCGCTTGCGTGCCCGTAGCAATATTGCGTCATCGATCTCCAAGAGGGATTTTCCCTCCATTTGCAAGAACTGAACTGGATCGATGAATTGCATGCCCAAAAGGCTGATTTGCGAGCCAAGGTACGCAAATTTCGCGGGCCGTAGGCCTCACATTCCCTCCACACCCAAAATTTCCGTGATCAGCCTCACCAAGCGCGCACGGCCATTTTGCCCCGCCAACTCGCACTCCCAGATCACGATCACCTGCCAGCCCATCGCTCGCAACCGCGCCTGCGCGACCGCATCACGCTCCTGGTTGCGCGACAGTTTTGCAGCCCAAAAATCCGCACGTGTTTGTGGAAATTTGAATTGCTTGCAATCTGCGTGTGCATGCCAGAAACAACCGTGTACAAAAATCACCGTGCGGTATCGGCTGAGCACAATATCGGGCTTGCCCGGCAATTGCTTGCCATGCAATCGGTACCGAAATCCGCTCGCCCACAAAAAATGCCGCACCCGCAACTCGGGCCGCGTGTCGCGCCCCTTGATACGCGCCATCAGTTCCCCACGCGTAAGTGCTTTTTTGATGTCGGACATGCCACAAATCTACGGATGAACGATGAATAAAATGCCGATTGGAAACGCCACCTACCGAATGCGTTCAATTACCTGCCAGCCTCAACGGACGGGCCGCAATGTCCCCACCCATCATCGCCAGCATCGCATATTATGCCGACACCTCATTCCCGCTCACCGTTCCAGAAATTCAAATCTCTCGCTGCAAATCGTCTGCGCGAATCGAGGATTCTGGAAGAATGCGATACATTTTTATTATGCTGACCGCCAATTCAAACAAGCCCAAACCACCTTATCCGTGCTTGAGATACCCCACCCGCTCCAACGTCCCGAGGCTCGGCGCCAGGGCCACACCGTCCTTCAGATCGGCATTGGCGATGGGCTCGCCAGCCACCAAGGCGATCGGCAGGAGGCCCGCCCAGCAATCCAGGTCCATGTCGCGCGGGTCGTCCTTGGCGCCCGCCGCCCTCACCTTGGCGGCACCCTCCACGATGTCCAAAGCCAACACCGTCGTGGCTTTGAGTTCGCCGGGATTGGGGCCGCGGCACTCGGCCCAGCGACCGGGCAGGATGTGCTCCGAGATCTTAAAAAGCGCCTCTTCCTTGGCCTCGTCGCCGTCGATGGCGTAGGGCTTGCCATACAACACGACGCTGCGGTAGTTGGCGCTGTGGTGAAAGGCCGACCGAGCGAGCACCAAGGCATCGAGGATCGTCACCGAAAAACAAATCTCAGGCCCCTCTTGCGCCGCAGCCAGCATGCGGCTCAGGGCCGAACCATGAAACAGCACGCGGTCACCGTCGCGGCAGTAGAGCGTGGGGATCACCTGCGGCCGACCCTCCCAGACAAAAGCGATTTGGCACATGACCTGTGCATCCAGAATGGCGTCAACCGTGATGCGGTCGTAGTGGCCACGGTCGCTCAGACGCCTCACGGCACTGTGTTCGCTACGGATCGAGTCGGCGTGCTGATCTTTCATGTGTTTTTGGGTGAATGAAATTTAGAAAAGTGTCCCTTGGATGCCCGTCGTAGCTTGCAGGGGCTTGGGCTCGTGCAGGCGCAGGCCCAGAGCTTGGTTGAGGCCGCGCGCCCAGTAGCCGACAAAGGGCGGCACCTGATGCATCTCTGGCTGGTGAATAAATATGTACGCCGCCTGCAAGCCACGCTGCCACCAATCGGCGATGCGGGCGATCCAGTCGTCGCTGCGTTGGTAATCGGTCGGATGCAGGCCATTTCCCACAAAACGCAGCATGAGCACGGGGGTCGTGAGCTGCATGTGCAGGACGTCGCGGCGCCCGGCGACGTCTGTGATCACGGTGCCATGCCCCGCTTCCTCCAGCGCATCAAAGCCCTCGCCTGCCGCACCGCCCATGCTCGCAAACCAGTCTGGATTGCGCAGCTCCCAGTGCAGGCCGACCCCTCGGGGCCAGGTTTTCAGGAAATCCTGTATCAAAGGCAGCCCTTGAGTGCCATGGTGGTCGGGCAATTGGATGAAGCAGGGACCCAGCTTGTCGCCCAATCCGGTCATGACCTCGGCAAATCGCAGGGTCGGCTCCTCGGCGTGCAGGCGGGCACGGTGGCTGATCTGTTGCGGGACCTTGGGGCAGAATGCAAATCCATCGGCGGCTTGGTCGGCCCAGCGCTCCACAAGCTCCGCATCGGGGATGCGGTAGTGCGTTGTGTTAAATTCGATGGTGTTGCACATGCGGCTGTAGTGCCAGAGGAATTCGGCGGGCTTGGACTTGGCAGGATAGTAGCTACCCAGCCATTCCTTGTTGCTCCAGCCGGTGGCCCCGAGATAGATTTGCCGTTGTGAATGAGGGGATTGGGAGGCTCCATGCAGCACCCGCTCCGTGCGGGGAGCGTCGGGTGGCATCGTGAAATCCACCATCGATAGGCTATCGAGCTTGCCGAAATTCATGTTCTCAAAGTTCACCAATTCAGGCAACTACCACGCTTGGGAGAAAAAAATAATGGGGGTAAGAAATAAACTTTTTGTGGATTTCTTTTGTGGAACCAAAAAACTCGTATTTTTAGGTTCAGGAGTACACTTATGCGCCTCTGAAACTTGGAAGAGATGATACACAGGTCACACGTTCGTCTTGGGAAATTGATCTTGGGCACCGCCCTTTTGATGCTTCTGGGTTGTGGACTTGCCTCGGCACAGTCCCCAAATGCCATCAAGGCATTTCAAGCATCCAATGGTGGAGCGGTAGCGACTTGGGCCGCCGGCCCCAACAACAGTTCGGAGGCCACCTGGGTCAAGGAAGGCCAGAAAATGGTCTATTGTTACGATGCCACGGGAGTCCTGCAGCAAAAGAAGATCATCTCCACGATCGGCGCGTTCCCAGCTGGCGTAAACAGCTCAATTTTAGCAGCCTATCCCCAAGGCAAGGTGCAGTATGCCTACAAAGTCGTGGACCGCACCAACCAAAAATACTATGAGGTGGAGGTCGCCAATGCCTCCGCAGTGGACCGGATGCGCTTCAGCCTCGAAGGCAAGCCCATCGGCAAGACGAGCATTGCTGCTGCCAAGCCAGTGGCCACGCAACCTGCGATCACGCAGCCGATGGCATCCGCCCAACCGACGGCCAAAGTAGTCGCTCCGGCGCCTGCCCCCAAGCCCGTCGCCGTTGCTCCTGCCACCAAGCCCGTCGCCGTTGCGCCTGCCACCAAGCCGGTTGCCGTTGCGCCAAGCCCAAAACCTAGCTCCCCCCCCGTCGCCATGCGCGGCGAAAACGCGACCACCGTGAAGACCGCCCCCGTCAAGAATGATGACTTGATCGACGACGACCTCGGCGACCTGCTCGAAGACGAAGACATGGACGACCTTTTCAAGGACGATGAAAACTGGGACGACATCAACCTCGACGATCCTGTCGACGACGACAGCGACCTGCTCGATGGTACCGATGACCTGGACCTCGACGACGATTTTGACCTCGACGAAATGGACGACGACGGCTTGTGAGCCCGCAAAAAGATAACAGAAACCCGCCCAATGGCGGGTTTTTTGTTGGTGGTGGCCACCCATTCCAAAGGATTGCTAGCCTCTTGGCCAGTCTGCTACTCGCACCGCGCTGGCAACCGAGGCTTTTATCCTTATCTTTGTCGCTATGCCAAAACTCGCCTCCGACTGGCTTTTTACGGGAACAGCTTTGCTGGAGCAGCATACGATCGTGCTCGACGATCAAGGTGTCGTGACAGCGATCACACCCGGCATCGCTGCCGATGCCACCCGGGTCCATGGCCTCCTGTCTCCTGCGTTCGTGAATGCGCATTGCAACTTGGAGCTGTCGCATCTGAAAGGCCTGATCCCCCGCCATACTGGCATGGCGGGTTTTGTGCGTGCCCTGCAACCGATCAGGGATAGGTTTTCGGAGGAAGAAAAGGCGCAAGCCATGGAGGACGCCCTCGCCGAAATGCGCACCGGCGGCATCGCCGCCATCGGCGACATCTGCAACGGACTCGCCAGCCTACCCATCAAGCGCAGCCATCCCGAATTCACATTCTACAACTTCATCGAGCTTTTTGGACTGAACCCCAACATGGCCGAGGAGATTTTCATCAAGGGCCTGGAACTGCTCAAGGAATTTGGCAGAAACAGTGCCATCACGCCCCACGCGCCCTACAGCATGTCGGTGGCCCTGCGCGACAAGCTCCTGCAATATGCACAGCGGCGTGCATGGCCGCAGAGCATACACCTGCTCGAGTCGCGCGAGGAGCGGCAGTTGTTCGAGGAATTGGACGGGCCGCTCATGGATTTCATCAGAGACATCGGTGCTGTCTTTCAGGCGCATACCTATCGCAGCGTCACCGATTTTGTCTTGGAGGCCCTGCCCACCAATTGCAACACCCTGCTCGTGCATGCCACGGAGATGGAGACAGCCGAGCTGTCTCGCATCATGAACGGATGGCCGCTCGCCCACATCGTGCTCTGCCCGCTGGCCAATGCCTACATCCACGACCGCCTGCCAGACGCCATCCTCTTCAGCGCCTATCCCGACCGCATCTGCCTCGGCACCGACAGCCTCGCCGGCAACGACCGCCTGAGCATCCTTGCGGAAGCCCAGGAGCTCCAGGCGAAGTTTGACTTGCCGACCGCGCTGCTGTTGCGCTGGGCCACACTCAATGGCGCCGTAGCACTCGGCCTCGATGCCAGCCGATTTCAAGTGAGCCTCGGCAGCAAGCCACAATTGATCCACATCCCTTCATTTCTAGGCCAATTGAGCACATTGCCCGAAGCCTCCACCATCGAATTCATCGTTCCATGATTGCAATCGACGACAAATTGGTCAGCGAAGACCTGCTCAAGGTACATTTTGTATGTGACTTGGAGGCCTGCAAAGGGGCCTGCTGTGTGGAGGGTGACATGGGTGCCCCCCTCGACGCCGACGAGTTGGCGACCCTGGACGCCATCTACCCGACGGTGGCGCCGTACCTGAGCGAGGCCTCCAACCTGGCCATCGCCGCAGAGGGCCGCTATGTGACCGACGAGAGCGGTCACCACACCACACCGCTGGTCAATGGCAAGGAATGCGCCTATGTCGTCTTCCAGGATCAAAAGGCGCTCTGCGGCATCGAGATGGCTTGGAAGGATGGGAAGATCGGCTTTCAGAAACCGATCAGCTGCCACTTGTATCCGGTGCGGCTCAAGGACATGCGCTTGCTCGAAATGACGGCCATCAACTACGACCGTTGGTCCATCTGCGTGCCGGCCTGCAAGCTCGGGGTGTCGCTCAAAGTGCCGCTTTACAAGTTTCTCAAAGCACCGCTCACACGGAAATTTGGCGTGGAATTCTACGACAAGATGTGTGCGATCCTGGAGGCCTACGGCGCCGCGAAGTAGCGGTTGCTAGGGTCTGGGAAACTGAAAACCCATCATCACCCTCAATTGCGGTCGCGTCCCTTGAGCCCGTTGGACTTCATGGCATCGGGGTCAAAAGTGATGTATAGCGTGAGTAGGAGCGAGTGCAGCTTGTCCTTGCCGTCGCGCAACCCTATTTGCCCAATGTTGTCGAGGTAATCGGTCGTCGTGATGCGGTAAGTGTACTCCAATCCCACCAAGATGATCGGGCTAAACGCCAGCTCAAATCCAGTGCTCAGGGGCAGTCCAGCGGTGATGGAGCCAAATGTCTCGCCATCCTTGCGCGATGCGAGGTTGTCGATGAGGCTGTTGTCTTCGCCATCCTTGGGGGTGAATCCCAGCAAACCCACCCCGGCGCTCAAATAGGGGTGGACGAAAGCCTCTCGCAGGAAACGCGCCTTGAGGCGCAGGTCCACGTAGAAGAATGACGTCTGTACAAACGTATTGGGTTGCACGCCCTCCACGGCCTTGAGGTCGCGGTCTTGGGCCATGAATTTCCCAAAACCGGCATTCAGCTGCGGGGAAAGCAAGTGGTCGGAGGCAAATTGAAGCGACAGATTGGCACCGGGCGAAAATCGCTCCAAGGATCCTCCGTTGGTATTGAGGTCACCGACATAGCTTGCGCCAAGCAGCCCTACCCCCAGGCGCAGTGGTTTCTGCATGGGTTGCTGTGCCACGGCAAATGTGCAGGCCAGTGCAAACAAGACAATGGAGATGATTTTTTTCATTCACTCAAATATAATGATTGCCCGTCAAATTCACAGCACATCGATGGTCGCGGCAGGGCTGGAAGTTCAAAAAACCAACCATTCCAAAATGAGGTAGATGAGTCCAGCCGCCAGAAAGATGAACACAACAGCGAAATCTTGTAAAAATCGTGGCTTTTTTTCCTTTCCCTGATCGTCCTCAGACGGATCCATTAGTCCCATGGTGCACGTATTTTTGGATAAGGCAATCGTGATCTAGCCGCAAATAACATGATTTTTTGAGCGAAGCCCTTGACTTTTCTACGATCTCGGGGGAGTAAATCCCGCTATTGCAGGGAAATAATTGACAATCCTCAAAAAGTCCAACGATATGATGACAAACTTGATGGAAATTTCAGGGTTTTTCGACCACAGTGAGTACCTTGCAATGGAATCAGGGGAAGTAATCAGCTGCGCCAAGCAGGCGATCATCACTTGGTTCCTGCATCAAAAATTCTGGAATGAAAAAGATCCTGATCGCGTCGCTGATCATTCTCTTGAGTGTAGCCGTGCTCATTTTGGCCCTCAAGCTGCGTCGATTGAGTCCACCCGAAGACTACGAGTACAGTTTGCGCAGCGACATCGATGCCGACTACTATGACCAGTCGGCCCTCAAAGACTATTATGCCACTGGCTACGCCATCGGCTCCTTTGCCCGAGAGATGTGGCACGACCGAGGCATCAATGTGCGCTTTGCCGACAGCGACAATGCCAGCGACCGTGCCGCCACGCAGCACTACAATGGCATGAAGGCATATGCCGACTCCCTCGGCGCCCGCCTCGCCCGGTCGAAGCAGCTCAAGGAACAGGGCCTGCGCAACAGCGACGTGAAGCTGCTCGAAGACGGCAGCACCACGCCCGAACAGCTGTCGCTGCTCAGGAACTACCACGCCTTGCTCTTGGGCAAGGGCGAGCGCAGCAGCAATGTGCTCACGCTCCAGACACAACTCACGGCGCTGGGCTATGTGATTCCCACCGATGGCTACTATTGGGAAGAAACCGCCACGGCCATCAGGGATTTCCAAGGCAAGCACGGCCTGCTCATCTCCGGCATCGCCGACGAGCAGACCTTGCAAGCCCTCTTGAAAGCAGCTCCCCTCAAAACACATTAATAAGATACACAAATGGCGAAACAGGAAGAGAAGAAGCCCGTCGCTCCCGAGGTGCAAAAGCCCATCGAGCCCTCGGTGACCACGGCTCAGTACACCTCCAAGATCGAGGCCATCAAAGACATCATCTTTGGTGAAGACTATGCCGCCCTGCGGCTGTCGCTCAAGGAACTCGACGAAAAATACCACCTCAAGCTCACGCAGCTCGACGAAAAGTATGAGCACAAGCTCGCCCAACTGGACGACCGCCTGAGCGCCGTCATCAAGGACCTCGACCGCACACTCAACCACAAGATCGACGAGGTGGAGATGGACCTCAAGTCTGAAATCGACCGCGTGGACCACCACAAGGCCGACCGCTTCAAGCTCGGCCAGATGCTTGAGGCACTCGGCCGCTCATTGCAGGAATAATCTAGCATCCATCCTGCATTGAACGAATCGGAGCACGATCTACGGGCGCAAGAGCGCTTCCTGCGTCTCCAGCAACTCATGCTGGAGGATGACCGTGCATTTTCATCCCAGATCAAGGAAGAGATCGAGGAACTGAGGCGGCAACTCGTCTCACCCGAGGAAATCAACGCCCGCATCAGCCCATTCCTCGACGCCAAGGTCAAGTACTTGCAGGAAAATTTCCCAGACCTCTTTGGCGCCGTCCTCACCAATACCATCAAGCGGCAGATCAGGGATTCACAAGACGAGATGGTCGATGCCTTGTACCCCATCATCGGCAAGATGATCCGCAAGTTTGTCGCCAAGGAGATCGAGCAGCTCACCGAGCGCATCGACGCCCAGATCAACCAGACCTTTTCCTGGCAGGCTTGGGTGAGACGGTTCAAGGGCTGGTTCAAGGGAGAGTCTGAAAAAGACCGCATCATTCAGGACCTCATCAAGACCAAGGTCGAGGAGGTCTTCATCATCGACAAGGACTCGGGCCTGCTCACCGGGAGCTGGTCACGCAACAACCTCGCCGACCGTGACATGATCGCCGGCATGCTCACGGCCATCAAGGGATTTGTGGAGCATGCCTTCAGCAAGGGCGAGCAAGAATTGGAGACCATCGAGTACGACGCCTACAAAATCGTGCTCAACAATTTCCACACCTACTACATCGCCGTCGTGGTCTCCGGCACCGTGAGCGCCGACTTCAGGTTGATGCTCACCGACATGCTGCTCCACTTTGCCGAAAAACACCAACTGGCCACCAAGGATCCGATCACCGAGGACCTTGTCGACCGCAATTCCAAGGCATTGCAAAGTCACCTTCAAGGGATAATTCATGAAGATCAGTAAGAAAGTTATCCTCCTAGGGCATTTCGGAGTGGGCAAAACCTCGCTGGTGAAGCGATTTGTTTTGCAGAAATTCTCGGAACAATATCAGACGACGATCGGTGTGAAGGTCGACAAGAAGGTGGTGGAGATCGGAGACTATGAGCTCACGATGATCCTCTGGGACATCGAGGGCGGCAAGTCGCAACACTACCTGCCGCCATCCTATTTCGCTGGCGCCCACGGCATCATCTATGTCTTTGACCTCACCCGA
>JANMIM010000437.1:0-3029 GCA_031375795.1 Bacteroidota bacterium | reverse complement strand
GGCGGCGGCCTTCCAGGCGGGCATCGACGCGGGTGCGATGACGATCATGATCAATTCGGGCGAGGTCAATGGCATCCCTGTTCACGCCAACTATGATTTGCTCACCACCACCCTGCGCGGACACATGGGCTTCAAGGGCTTCACGGTGTCTGATTGGGAGGATGTGAAGATGCTGCATACGGTACACAGGGTCGCCGCGACGGAACGTGAGGCAGTGAAAATGGCGGTCATGGCCGGGATGGACATGAGCATGGTGCCCCTGCAATTTGACTTTGCAACCTATGTCGTCGATCTCGTGCGTTCGGGAGACCTGCCCGAGAGCCGTGTCGACGAGGCGGTGCGCCGCATCTTGACGGTCAAGTTCAAGCTCGGCCTGTTCCAGAATCCGCTGCCCGACTTGGGTGGCTATGCGAAATTTGGTTCGCGCGAGCATGCCGAGATTGCCCTGAATGCTGCGCGTGAGTCGGTGACCCTGCTCAAAAATGACAGGACCGTGCTGCCGCTGTCCAAAGGCAGCCGTGTCTTGGTGGCAGGCCCTGGCGCAAATTCCCTCAACGCACTCAATGGGGCCTGGACGCACACGTGGCAAGGCGAGGAAACGCGGTTCAATACCGCGGGCAAGTCCACGGTGTACGAGGCGATGCGGGCCATCGGCGGGGTCGGCAATGTAAGTTTGCTCGACATGTCATTTGCAGACAGCACGGCGCCTGCGATCGCGTCGGCAGCGGCGCAAGCCGACGTGATCGTGCTCTGCATTGGCGAGAAGCCGAGCACCGAGAAGCCGGGCGACATCTTGTCGCTCGACCTGTCGCAGCCGCAGCAGGCCCTCGTCAGGGAGGCTGCCCGCACGGGCAAGCCGGTGGTACTGGTGTTGCTGGAAGGCAGGCCACGCATCATCTCGGCCATCGAGCCGCTGGCAAGCGGCGTGGTCATGGCCTACTTGCCGGGCGACGAGGGCGGCCGCGCCATCGCCGAGGTGCTCTACGGCGAGGTCAATCCATCCGGAAAATTGCCCTATACCTATCCGCGCTACTCGGGCGACTTGGTCCACTATGACTACAAGACCTCTGAGACCAAGGATCCGCAGTTTGGCAGCAATGCGATTCACCCGCAGTATGCCTTTGGGGACGGATTGAGCTACACGCGGTTTGAATACAGTGATTTGCTGCTGAGCAAGTCCTCGATCGGTGCGAGGGACTCCTTGATGGTCAGTGTCACTGTCACCAATACCGGGACCCGCGAGGGCAAGGAGGTCGTGCAGCTGTATGTGCGCGACGAGTATGCGAGCATCACGCCATCGGTCAGGCGCCTGCGTGGATTCTCCAAAGTAAGCCTCAAACCCGGCGAATCGAAACTTGTCTCCTTCACCCTGGGCGATCAAGACTTGCGATTTGTGGACCGAGACAACCGCTGGCGCGTGGAGCCGGGCGACTTCACGGTGATGGTGGGGCCGCTGAGCAAATCCTTTTTTGCGGGCTGGGATTGGGTCGAGGAGGTGAAGTAGGGGAATGGGCATGGGTCGAATGTGAAAGTAGCCGCTGTCGGCGCAATGCTCGCCTGTTTCCAATCTTAGGCATTTCATTCCCTGGTTCTGGAGATGACATGAAAGCAATGGATGGTTCGTGTACCCGTTGTTGGTACACTGGATGGCCCGTGCTGGCTGCGGACTTTCATTCTGCGATAGTCTCGTGTCGGTGCCTCCCCCCGAATGCAGGGATAACCGAGCCGTGGCCAAGCTCCTCCGGGCCTGTTTCTTCCGCTGAAAAGGCTCTGCTCTTGCGTTTTATGATGCCATACGAGACCCCAAAAGCGTGGATTGAGGGGCCTTAAAAAATAGTTATTGTAAAATGTACAATAATTAACCAAAATTCAATAACTTGCATTGCATTCGTTCATTTTGACGGCTAAATAACTCAGCATGAATATGAAAAAGTTTCTACTTCTTGTAACCTTGTTTTCATTTGGACTCGCCTATGGTCAGGCCTTGGCGCCACCGATCGACTTTGAGTCGACGACGATTACCTATGCCTTTACCGACTTTGGGGGTGGCGCGGGGACTGTGATCAACAATCCGCAGTCATCGGGCATCAACACCAGCGCAAAGGTGGGGCGAATGGTCAAGAGTGCTCCCGAAGTCTGGGGTGGCACCTATCTGCAAATGACCAATCCGATCGATTTCACCTTGAACAAGATCTGGAAAATGAAGGTCTACTCCCCCCGTGTAGGCGCGAGGGTGCTTTTGAAGGTGGAGAATGCCACCAACGGCGCCATCTTCTTTGAAAAAGAGGACACCTCCAATGTTGCGAATGCTTGGGAAGAACTCACATTTGACATGTCGGCTATCAACACCGGCAATTCCTATCAAAAGGTAGTCTTGATCTGGGATTTGGGTGTGGTAGGTGACGGCTCAGGCAATTTTACCTTCCTGTTTGACGACATCATGCTCACCAGCAATGGTGGCCCGCTGCTTTCGCAGATCGACCTCCCGATTACATTTGACAATGCGACCGTGGACTACACGATGACCGACTTTGGTGGCAACAGTTCGGTCGTGGGTGCAGACCCGCTCAATGCGCTGAACAATGTCTCGATCACCACCAAGGGTGTGGCTGCACAAACTTGGGCCGGTACGACGATCAGCACTGGTCTTGGTCTGGCCAATCCAGTGCCATTTAGCGCAGGCAATACTTACGTTTCGATTCGCATTTGGTCGCCCGATGCTGGCATCCCGGTCCGCCTCAAGGTAGAGGACCATACCAACAACACGATCACCTGCGAAACCGAAACCATGACCACCGTCGCTGGCGCTTGGGATACGCTCATCTTTGATTTCAGCAATCAGGTGGTGAGCACTGCTGCCCTGAATTTCAGCAACACCTATGACCTGATGTCGGTCTTCTTCAACTTCGGGACCGATGGGGCTACCGCTGGTGCCAAAACCTATTATTTCGACGACGTGATGTTTGGCCTTCCAGTGATCCCGCTGAACCAGATCGACTTGCCGATCACCTTTGAGGATGTGATGGTGG
>JANMIM010000350.1:0-3994 GCA_031375795.1 Bacteroidota bacterium | reverse complement strand
TGATTGTACAATCATCAAAAGTCATTGATAATCAAATTATTGAAATCAATGCTTCCAAATTTCCAAATTTGAAGAAATCCTGGCGTGCAAGGACGACAGCCGAGGCGGTGCGCATGATTCGCAAGCACAAGCCGGGGTTGGTGATCTTGGATGTGAATTTGGAGCTGGGAATGGATTTTGGGGTCTTTGAGCTCACCAAGGACATCGCCTATCACAAGATAATACTATGTGATTCAGCAGATTATGTGTTCAAGGTATTGAGATATGACATCGACGATTATCTTTTGAAGCCCGTCGGAATTGCCGAAATAGAGGCCTCCCTGGAGCGGTTACTATTTCAGGCAAAACAATACAAAATCCAACAGCTGTACGACAACCGCAAATCGATTTCTTCGGTGACGCTTTCGTCGGCATTGATTGAGACGGTCACGGGGTCCAAATTGATTGATATGGCTGCGATCGTGCGCATCGTAGCGCAGGATGACGTCTTGCAATTGCACATCGACGACGGTGATGTGGAGGTTTGTCCGTGGCCCATGAAGCGCTTGCTGGGCATGTTGGCAGGCAATGGGTTTGTGTGCGTGAATCCCGACCAAGTCATCAATTGCGCGTTTGTGAAGCAGGTGGACACCAAGGGCGAACGGTTGCAGGTGGTGATGCGCGATGGACATCGCTTGCATGTGCCGCTGCGCGTGGAGGACAGGTTGCGGGCACGGCTTTCGCGCGGGAATACAAAGCCGATGGAGCAGTATCCTCGGGCGGGGTGGCAGTGAGTTGACGGCTGGAGGCGTTGAGTGATGAAGGATGAAGGATGAAGGATGAAGGATGAGAGTGGAGAGTGGAGAGTGGGGAGTTTCGTGGGCTTTGCGAACCTATGCGCCCGGCGCCTGTCCCGAGCATCGTCGAGGGGCGGTTTCATCTACAGCGGAATGCGCTTAGCGTGGTGGTGACTTTGCGAACCGGCGCCTGTCCCCCCGCTCTTTGAGCGGGACGCGGCGATTCAGAGATCGGGGCGCTCTTTGCGGTTTCATCTTCAGCGGAATGGGTTGAGATTGATGGATCTGCGCCGAAGGCCGTTTGTTTTCCTGCCATCAAGCGACCCTGCAATTTTGCTTCATCCTTTTTTTTGGCACGCTATTTGGAACGATGGGCTTGTAGTTTAATCGTTCTTTCCTTGGAATTGTTCTCCTTAGCAGGAGTGCCCCTTGACCTTCAGTTTTGGGGCATTTTTTTTGCTTCGACCTCGCCATTGTAGATCGTTGCATTGTTCAGCACTTCTCCTCCCCCATTGACGCTTCAAGCAACATTGCCTTATTGCCTCACAAGGCGCTCTGTCTTCACGATGCCGTCCATGCTTACCTGCACCATGTACATGCCCCTAGCAAGTCCTTGTGCATTGACCTCGATTTGCTGCGAGCCTTGGAGCAGGCCATAGTTGTGCTTGGCGAATACGCGCCCCTGCAAGTCACGCAGCGTCACCTGCACCTCGGTTTCAGCAGTCAGATTCAGGCTGAGCCATGCTTTGCCCGTGGTAGGATTGGGATAGAGGGAAATCAAGGCGTCGGGTGCATCAAGCTCATCAACGCCCACGATGTACGTGCCCGGCTGGAATCCGTTGAATATCGCCTCGGCCATGGTTGTCATGGAACCATTGTCAATCTCGCCGTTGCCGTCGATGAGCATGCCCACGATGGACATTTGGTTCTCGTTCCAGCTGGCGGGCAGGATAAACCGAAAGTTAAATATGTAGCTGTTGCCGGGCATGATCGTGCCCGTGAAAGCCGCCTCCCCCGTGAAACGGGGGCTGATCGCACGCCCCACATGGTTGTAATGCATCAGCGCGGCCGGCACATTGGGGCCTAGGAGCTCAAATCCGCCCATGGGACCGACCGCATTGTTGCCGTACGCGTTTGCTTGGTTGTAATTGATGGTGCCCCTCACGCTGTCCTCGGTGAGCACGCAGGCGACCCGCCACGTGCTGTCGGCCACACCTGTAAATGTGTACGCGATCGAGACGTCAAGTGCGCGCGTCTGTGCATCCAAATTGGCGCCGTTCCACAAGGTTGCCGTCGGGGCGACTTGCAGCTTTGCGAGAAATTCCTGCTCGATGTCGAGCGGATCGATCTCCGCGCCGCGCTCCACAAGCACCGCAGGGTAGCCGGAGATGAAGGGGGTGATGCCATCGTCGTACGCCGCCACCGTCATCGGGTCGGCGTTGTGCACGGCGATGCCTGCGTGGTAACCTGGATATGTGTCGTGCATGTAGTCCATGTACACGGTCCCCCTCGGGCACCATTGGCACCACGTGCCCGTGACCTCCTCTGAGACCACCACCTTGTTGGGTGCCGCCACGGCGGTGATGGTCACTGTCCTGCTCGCATGGTCGTCGGTCGTGTCCCCATCGATGCCGGCGCCGTTCACATTGGAGACGGTCACGTCGAGCATGTGTGTGCCTGCAGCCAGGGTGCCTGCCACGGGAAACGTGACGATGCGGGTGCCCAGGGAGGGAATGTTGACGCCGGTGACCGAGGTCGTTGAGGTGTTGCCGTCGTAGTCATAAGCCAAGTCAAAGCTTGTGATCGGGTCCAGTCCCAGGTTGCGCACGGTTGCGGCAAATGTCTTGGATTGGCCCACAAACCCGGTGATGGGGCCTGGGGCGCGCGTGACGGGGTCTATGGAGCCCGCAAGCACGACGGCTGCGTTCAGGTTGGGCAGCACGTAGGGCGTATGGGTGTAGGAGACGTCATCCACCCAAAACTGCGAAAGGCCATTGCCCCCACGGGAGACGATGTTGCTGGGATACAGGTTGATGCTCGCGATCTGGTTGATGGAGTTGGCAAAGCTGTCGATCGGCGTGCCGTCGATGGAAAGCCTCCATTGGTTGGTATTGAGGTTGATGTCAAAGGCCAATTGAAACCACTGGTTGTGGGGAAAGGTGCTGGTGAGCATGACCCCATTGGTGTTGGAGATTTCCAGGTCGCCGACATCGTTCATGAAACAATCCATCGCCCAGAGTTGGCCGATCGTCGCATTGGCCTGAAAATTGAAGTACGCGCCCTGACCCGTGGTCACAAACATGTCCATTTCATAGTGGAAGGCTCCCGTGGAATATTGTCCACCAAAAGGCAATACAAAGTCCTGGGGGCCGCCATTTTGGTTGATGGAGGCAAAATAGGCGCTTTGGCTGCCGCTCGAGGCATTGGTATTCACTGCCTGCGCATCCTCGGGGCCACCACCCGCCCCGCTCCAAGTGGTCCAATTGGGGGAAGCCTGGGCGATGTAGTCATTGAGGGCATAAATGTCGAAATCATCGCTGAAACTGGCCTGCGCCAGCGCACTGCCAGCAGAGAAAAGCAAGAAGATTGCGGCGTAGATGTTTCTCATTTTGTTCCCCAAAAAATTCACCGAGCATCAAATGCAACCGCAATTTACCAATAAACGGTGAATATTTTCCGGCATGCCTAATGCCCACTACCGGCGGGATTCGGGTGTGTTGCTTGGGTTTAATTCTTGAGGATTTCTTTGGTTGTTTAGCTGCGGTCAGAAATTCCGGCAGAGGCGGGTTGCAGATAGCCCCGTCCCGATAGAAGATCGGGGCGGGCCCTAAGTCAATGACATTGAGACGGCCCCTACCGAGCGGCAACATAAACCAGAAACACGCTCAAATGAGGCATCCAAGAGCGAATGCCTCGATTTTCCACAATGCCTAGCGCTCGAAATTCCCAAATCCTACTACCTTTGGTCCACAATTCGACATGGATGGAACTAGTCCTTGGTGCAGCCGAAAAGGCCTCTTATGACCAGCAGCGCTACCCTGCAGCTCGGGGCGCGGCATGCCACGCTCCCAGCAATGCCATGTACCTGGGCATCGGGGGCATGGTCACAAGCTGCTGCGTGAACCGCAGCCACCTCATCGGCCGCTATCCTGCGCAGAGCCTGGAGCAAGCCTGGTTTGGCGATCTGAGACGTCAACTCGAGGCGGCCATCGCTGCAG
>JANMIM010000347.1:0-6876 GCA_031375795.1 Bacteroidota bacterium | reverse complement strand
CATATTGATACCCGCTATCTGCAGACTGCGCGCTCAGCGAACCCGACAGAGACTGGATTTTCAGTCTCCCTCCTTTTTCGCCTGCCATGCCAACATCGATATTGCGCAATTCAATCTGTTCGATTTGCCAGCTTTGAGGGTTGCTTTTTTTCTTGGGAGGCGTCGGCAGCGTATCGTGCGCATAAAAAAGCACATTCCCATCGCGCACATCCAAATTGGAGAACTCGCGGAAATGTCCACTCAGAATTTTTCCCCATTCCAAGGAAGCCCTCGCATGGTCGGTGTGGAAGTCGAAAACGGAATCAGATTCGGCTGATGCGAGGTGAAAATCCTTGAAGGAAATGCCTGGCGGAACAAGATGAAAATGAACTGCCTGATACGAGATTTTTAATCCTGCATCTGTCACTTCTTGGTTCAGGCGTTTTTCCAAATAGTGCGTGAGCCAAAACCAACCGCCCCAAGCCAATATTCCCAGCGAAAACATGACAATCAACAGCCTCCTGAGTCGCCGTTTGGTTCTGCCAACAGCAGGCTTTTCTGAAGGCGTTTTAATTCCCAAGATGATTTTTTTCATGTTTTTGGAGCAGTAAATCCTGATTCGCCTCTTTCATCGATGTCTTTTTTGTCGCCTTCCTTGATCGCGTCACGCAGGGACTTTCTCGGATTTGTTGCACTCTCCATCATCTTGGAAAGGTAGGGCACGAAGTTGCGTTCCCCTTTACATCGTTTGGGAAACTGTTTACATTTCTCACGCTTTTTGCAGAGGAGTATGTTTTTGACAAATTACATGATGATGCGATGAAGTTAACGGCTTCCGCCAATGGTGCGCTCGTACGAGCTGGTGCATCGTTTCCGCAATGCCCGTACTATCTGCAAATGCGTTTCTCACAAGTTCGACCCCTCTGGGGTCGGTAAAACCACCCATTCTTACAGTCTATAAACGTTAGACCCCTCTGGGGTCGCGATGCCTCAATTGCGCAATAGATCAGCAGGTGGAGACCCGCCGCGACGGGTCAAACGTTTGTAGAAAACAGCGCCTCCCTTGGCATTCGACTCCGCCTCGGCGGATCGAACGCTATCGTATAGTTCGAATACAATGGTGCAGGTATTTCTAAAACCATGCACTCGACAAATCGCTCGCAACAGCAAGCCTGCTTCGCCGCTAGTACACCATTCACCAAATTGCCGTACCCAATTGTTTGGTTTGAAGTGCGACTCCGCTGGAGTCGGAGCTGGATGATATGCTGGTTATCTATAAACGTTTGACCCCGCTGGGGTCCTGCTACGACTATGTTTGGGTGGCAATAGGACCCCACCGCCTTGCGGTACGCGGCAGCGGGGTCTTACGTTTATAGAAATAGATTCCACACGATTTTTCGACTCCAGCGGAGTCGAACTCAACGAAACCAAATATCCATCACAGTAGGCCAATAATTTTGAAAATGTTTTACTAGGTGGACCTTATGCCGCCGCAGGCATTCCATTGCGTGAATTGTACAACAATCATGCCCCATTGTGTATCACAAAGGGGGTACAACACCCCGAACTTTGACAAAGTGCTGGATCATGAAATTACCTGAAATAAGAAGGTAGTCACATTGAACCGCTTGAATAAGGTTATCTTTTTGTTTCAAGATTGAAATAAAAATAAAAGTCATGAAAGTATTGATCGTATTGACTTCCCATAGCGAATTGGGAAATACGGGTGAAAAAACCGGCTTTTGGATCGAAGAATTTGCAAGTCCTTATTATGTTTTAGCGGATGCTGGAGCTGAAATAACGATTGCTTCACCGCGTGGAGGTCAGCCTCCCGTTGATCCTAAAAGCGAAGTCGCCGATGCGCAAACGCCTTCGACAGAACGGTTTTTCAAAGACCGTGTCGCAATGGGCAAAGTGGCGCATTCGCTGAAGCTGAGCGGCGTCGATCAGGCGGATTATGATGCTGTCTTTTATCCCGGAGGTCATGGCCCACTGTGGGATTTGGCAACCGATAAGCACTCGATTCAATTGATCGAGGCATTTTACAACCATCAAAAACCCATCGCATTTGTTTGCCACGCGCCTGCGGCCTTGGTGAATGTCAAAACGAAAAATGGAGAACCCTTGGTAAAAGGAAAGCACGTGACAAGTTTCTCCAACACGGAAGAAGAGGCCGTCAAATTGACGAAAATCGTGCCTTTTTCGCTCGAAGATGAACTTACAAAACACGGCGCGATTTACTCCAAAGGAGCTGATTGGGCGTCGCATGTGCAACAAGACGGGCTACTCATTACAGGTCAAAACCCAGGCTCTTCCGAGGCTGTCGCCAAGTTGCTTTTGGCGGCACTGAATAAGACAACGTGACCCCGTGAAATCTCAATCCGAAAGATTAAGTTGTGAATGAGGTCGCAAGAAGCGCCGACGGCTTCAAGAATAGTGTGTTTTTCCACGAGGACAAATATTCCCAAGGCGGCAAACTGAAGGTCGGTCCCGTCTGGACTTTGACTGGGCTTGGAAGGACATGGCGATTTGCCCCATCTTGCAGGGCTATTCCGGCACCGGATGGGCGCACAAGATCAATGATTGTTTTACAGACAATTATTCCACAGGATGGTATGTCCGCCTGCTCCAAGACAGCAGCTTCGCCAACGAACTGCGCTGCCGTTACGAGGATTACCGGCAGACCATGCTCGACACCGTGCGTATGTTTGCCTACAACGAAAGCAGGGGCGCGCACGTGTAGAATGCGCAAACAAGGCATTTCCAATCGTGGCACATCCTAGGCATGCGTGGACCTGCACCCGATTTTGGCGCGCTCGCCACCACCTACAAGGGCGAATTGGATTCGCTCAAGCGTTGGATTGGCACGCGTTTGCAATGGTTGGATGCGAAAATTCAGGGGCTTTGTGTACCGGCCGGTGTCGCGCAACCGCAATCAACTGCCAGCGTAAATCGCTACCCCAATCCTACCAAGGGCGCGCTTACCATGGTGTATGTCTTGTCCGCTGAAATGGACGTCGTCATGCGAATTTTCAATTCCCAGGGTGCGGAGGTGTGGTCCATGCCGCGAGAAACAAGTAGCGCTGGGAAGCACGCATTCTCACTGGAAACCGCGTCACTTGCAACGGGTATCTACATGGTGAAGTTTGAAGTGGGGGTGGATGTTTTTGTCAAGAAGGTGGTTGTGATGGAATAGAATTACAGCCAACATGAAAAAGAAATCCTACTCGCCCTCCTTGGGGCCCTGATGCTGGCCGGCGGCTATTTCCTGGGGCGGATGCGGGCTATCCAAGCTTGAAAACTAGACGCTTCAAAACTGCCGGGCCGGGAATGTGTTGTTTCCCCCACAATCGTCCTAGGTCCCGACTTCAAAGACAACGAAAAAAATGGTATCATTACCAGATCATTTCGTTGGTCCACCGCTGAAACGTGCTTTATGAACTGTATGCCATTGAAGTTGCTGTGTATCGTCTTCTCCTTCACGCTGAGTTTCGCCTACAGCCAAATCGTCATCAACGAAGGCTCCAATCGCAACTACTCCGCGATCGCCGATGAGAATGGCGACTTCCCCGATTGGATAGAGCTGCACAATGCAGGGACCAATGCGGTCCAATTGCTGAATTATTCCTTGAGCGATGATCCGAATGATCCCACCAAATGGACCTTCCCCAACATTGATTTGCTTCCCGGGGAATACCGCATCGTTTTTTGCAGTGGCAAGGACCGCAAGCCGGTCACAGGATTTGAGGGAGTGCTGTTTGAAACCAATTACAACCCGGTGGTGGGCTGGAACAATCACACGCTCACGACACCCTTTTATTGGGATGGCGTTTCTTCGTTGCTGCTTAATTTCTGCTCCTATCGTTCGACGGGATACACCACCAACTCTGTATTCAACCAAACGACAACAGCCTACAATTCAACCGTTTTTAATTTTCAAGATTACAGCGCAGCTAGTTGCCTGGCACAATTGGGTTTCATGGCTGCCCAGCGCCCCAACCTGAAGCTCAATAATCAGGTCATCGGTACAGGCACGCAACAAAATTCGCCATACGATTATCCAGCGCCCTATGGCAACTGGTACTGGTCTGCAAAAAATCAAATGGTCATTCCCGGCAGCGAGCTAGCCTCGGCGGGCCTTACGGCTGGATTGATCACGAGTCTTGGGCTGGACGTGGTTTCCACAGACGCAAACACCATCTATGACTACATCGAATGCTCGATGAAATTGGTTGCCTACAACGAAGTCACCACATACATGGAACCGGTGGATACCAACAAGCGCCTGCATACCAATTTCAAAATTGCAACCACAGGAGAAATCATCTACCTCTATGACCCCAACCAAGCGATCGTGAGCTCATTGGCGGTCAATTGTGCCCAACCCGACAATAGCAGGGGCTTGTTTCCTGACGCCTCCTCAAATGTTGCACTGTTTTTTAATGGTACGCCCGAAGCCACCAACAATGCATCGCAACCCTTGTATTCCTATCTTTTGGAGCCTGTGTTTTCCGTGCCGCCTGGCTTTTACAATTCCCCCATCGCCGTGAACATCACCAATCCCAATGGTGCGGGCAGCAGCATCCGCTATACCTTGGACGGCAGCGATCCCGTCGCCACGTCCACGCTTTACACGGGCTCGCCCGTACAGGTTTTTTATTCGAGTGTATTGAAAGCCAGGGCCTTTTCATCCAATCAAATGCCGAGCACCTCGCGTGTTGCGAGCTATCTGTTTGGCATCAGTCATGTGACACCCGTGTTGTCGATCGTGACCGAATCGCAAAATCTATATGGGCCGTCGGGCATCTTCGACAATTGGCAGTATGATTGGGAGAAAGCCGCATACGTGGAATATTTTGACACAGCGCAGCAATTGATCTTCTCGCAATACGCAGGCATACAGATCGATGGGGGCTTGGGCGGGAGTCGTTCGCACCCGCAGCACTCCATGCGCGTGGAGCTCGACCATTCGGTCTTGGGGGAGGGTCCGATTTATTATGCGATGATCCCCAATCGCCCTTCCCGGTTGAAATACAGCAAGTTTTATTTGCGCAATGGCAGCAATTATTACCTGACGCTGCCCTACAAGGATGCAGCGCATCTGGAAGGCATGGCCGCCGAAACCGACAGTTATTATTCGGCCTGGCGACCCATCTCGGTGTACATCAATGGCGCCTATTTTGGCTTGTATGAGCTGCGGGAAAAATTTGATACAGAGTATTTTGTGGGCCAAGACAATGCCGATCCCGATTCATTGGACATCCTGTCCCTGAGCGCCTGGAATGCCTATACGCTGAGGGCCGTCGAAGGGTCCGTCGATTCATTCTACACCGATTACAACGCCTTCAACACACTCAATCCTGCCGACACCAGTTTTTGGAACGATGCCGACCAGTATTTTGACATGAATTATTACAATGACTACATCATCGGCGAAACCTGGGCTGGCAACATCGATTGGCCGCAAAACAATATCAAATTGTACCGCTCCAACGCAAGTGGTTTTCGCTGGCGATTTTGCCTGATTGATTTGGAGGGCTCCATGGAACCGTTTGGTTTTTCGACGGCCTACGATGATCATATCGCCTACGTATTGGGTGCCGACCCCATCAATCCCTTCATCAACGTTTTCTTGAAAGGAATTCAGAACCCACGCTTCAAGAACTACTTCATCAATCGCTACGCCGATCTCATGAACACGTCCTACCAATACACGAGGCTCTCCTCGGTGGCGAACGACATGCTCAACCAAACCGTGATCGAAATGCCCAAGGAGTACATGCGCTGGGGCGACCCCAACAACGTCAATGGGCAAATGAATGATTTTCTCGACAACCATCAGACGTTTTTGTCTGAGCTCTCGGTCAGGACCGGCCAAGTCAGGGACGATATCCAGAACAATTTTGCGCTGAATGGGCAGGTGAATGTAACCCTGGATGTATTTCCTGCGGGGGCTGGTGAGATCAAAATCAGTACGATCACACCCGGCCCGCTGCCTTGGACCGGCGTGTATTTTGATGGCAACCCTGTGAGGTTTACCGCCCTCCCCAATCCTGGCTATTATTTTGCCTACTGGGATACCAATGCGGTATTGAGCAACATCGACACCAATATTTCGATTGTATCCAATGTAAGTGCCTCCACCCTCTACAAGGCGGTTTTTGCCATCAATCCCGTGAGCGTCAAGCCGTCGGATGCCCAGGCCGAAATCTACGTTTACCCCAACCCAACCAAGGGAGAATTTACGGTTTTGTTGCCCACAGATGAGGCGACGATCACCGTCACCAACATGCTGGGACAGGAGGTCATCAGGACACAGGCGACACAAAAATCCACCAATCTGCGGCTGGACGAAAATGGCATTTACATCGTGCGCGTGACCTCGGAGCTGGGAGCCAACTCACGGAAGATCGTTGTCAATCGATAGGCGCAGATTGCCGCAGCGCTGCTGGACGAATTTTGAAAATGCGAAAGGTCATTGGAAATGGTACTGACTTGAACATTTTTGGTTCTTAGGATTTTTTTATTTACCTTGCTTTTGAAATGAGTTCGCATTTTCGTCAAGCGTTTGAAACTGAAGGGCTTTTCGTAACTAGTTGCATAAGGCAGTTTAATATCGGTAATTGTACCGACGACATTGGGACGCTAATCACATAATTAAAAAAATATGCCAACTAAAGGACAAATTTTGATCAATCCAGATACCGGAGACAATTATGAGTTTTTGGAAACCGCCAAAGACACGAATGGACAACGCGTTTCGATGAAAATGACGCTTAAATCCAAAGGAGAACTTGTGCCCAATCATTTCCACGCATTGCAAGACGAAAATTTTGAGGTTGTTTCAGGTAAATTGACAATACTACTTGACGGTAAAAAACAAATATTGACGCAGGG
>JANMIM010000316.1:0-7144 GCA_031375795.1 Bacteroidota bacterium | reverse complement strand
CACCAACCGCAAGGTCACCGGCAAGGAAAACATGACCACGCCCGCTGGCACATTCTCCTGCATCATTGTCGAGGAAGACAGCCAAACCAAGAGCATGGGCATGACCTTCGACGGCCATTCCAAGTCCTGGTACGCCCTCGGCGTGGGCATGGTGCGCAACGAGTCCATGTCCAAAGGCAAGCCAGCAGGCTATTCGGTCTTGACGAAGATCTCGGGGAATTGATTTGCTCCCAATCCCTGATCAATCAAGATGCCTGGAGCTATGCTTCAGGCATCTTGGTTTTTGGAGGTGGCCATATCGTCTTGTAACTCTTATTCACCGCACGTTTTGCGGTGAATAAGAGCCACAATCACCGCAAACCTAGCTATTCACCGCATATTTTGCGGTGAATAAGAGCCGCAATCACCGCAAACCTAGCTATTCACCGCATGTTTTGCGGTGAATAAGGGCAGCAATCACCGCAAACCCAGTTATTCACCGCAAATTGTGCGGTGAATAGGGCCAGCGCCACAACAATCGATCATCCTGACACCCCCAAATCAAAAAAGGGAAGAACCCCTCAAGATTCTCCCCTTTCACGATCAAATTCAGACAAGCTTACTTGCTAAACAGCATCTCGCGGTACTTGGGCAGCGGCCAGAAATCGTCTGACACAAGGTTTTCCAAGGCGTCTGCGCTGAGACGGATCTGGGCCATGAGCGGCACGACGTGGTCGCCGTAGTAGATCGCCTGGTCTCGGGCCACGGGGATATCGTCGGTCAACCTGAGCATGCCTTGCAACTTGGCGACATTGCCGTAGGCATTGCCGAGCTCCTCTGAAATGCCGCGCACGATGTGCAACTGGGCCTCATAGGCGTGCTCCTCCATGCCGACAGACTTCATCGACTGGATGTTGGCGAGGACGGTGCTTTGGTAGGCGATCGCTGCGGGGATCACTTGGTTGCTCAGCATCTCCTCCATGAGGCGGGCCTCGATGTCGATCTTCTTCACGTACTGCTCGACGCGAATCTCGTGGCGGGCGTGCAACTCATGGTGCTTGAAGATGCCGAGGTTTGCGAAGAGGTCGAGTGACTGCTGGCTCACATAGGCGTCGAGGGCACGTGGCGTCTGCTTGATGTTGCTCAGGCCGCGGCGCTCCGCCTCCTCTTCCCACTCCTTGCTGTAACCATTGCCTTCAAAGCGGATGGCCTTGCTCTCTTTCACGTAGTCGCGCAGCACTTCCAAGATCGCGGTTTCCTTTTTCTTGCCGCGCAGCACCTTGCGGTCCACGGTTTTCTTGAATTCGCTGAGTTGGTTGGCGACGATCGCATTGAGCACGATCATGGGGCCGGCGCTGTTGGCGCTGGAGCCGACTGCACGGAACTCAAACTTGTTGCCGGTAAAGGCAAAGGGCGAGGTGCGGTTGCGGTCGGTGTTGTCGAGCAGGATCTCGGGGATCTTGGGGATGCCGAGGCGCACATAGCCCTTGGGCATGTCGGCGTTTTTCTTGCGGCTGGGCTTCTCCAATTCGTCGAGGACCTTGGTGAGCTGGGTGCCGATGAATGCACTGATGATGGCCGGCGGGGCCTCGTTGGCGCCGAGACGGTGATCGTTGGCTGCGCTGGCGATCACGGCGCGCATGAGGTCGGCGTGGACGTGCAGGGCCTTGATGATGTTGATGAAGAAGGTGAGGAACTGCAGGTTGTCCTTGGGTGCATTGCCCGGGGACAGCAGGTTCTTGCCGGTGTCTGTGGCGATGGACCAGTTGTTGTGCTTGCCGCTGCCGTTGATGAATGCAAATGGCTTCTCGTGCAGCAGCACCCTGAAGTTGTGCTTGCGGGCCACGCGGTCGAGCAGGTCCATGAGCAGCAAGTTGTGGTCCACGGCCACGTTTTGCTCCTCAAAGATCGGCGCGCACTCAAACTGGCTGGGCGCAACCTCGTTGTGGCGGGTCGTGAGCGGGATACCTAGGCGAAAGGCTTCGATCTCAAACTCCTTCATGCAAGCAAACACGCGCTCTGGGATCGAGCCAAAATAGTGGTCTTCCAGTTGCTGGCCACGTGCGGGTGGTGCACCGATCACGGCACGGCCACACATCGTGAGGTCGGGACGCAGGTCTACCCAGCAGCGGTCGATGAGGAAATACTCCTGCTCGATGCCCAGGGTCGGCGTGACACGCTTCACGCTGCGGTCGAAGAGGTTGCACACGTCCACGGCGGCTTTGTTCAGGATCTCGATGGTCTTGAGCAGTGGCGCCTTGTAGTCCAGCGCCTCACCCGTGTAGGACACAAAGATGGTCGGGATGCAGAGGGTCTTGCCGTAGGGGGTTTCAAAGATGAATGCGGGAGAGCTGGGATCCCAGGCCGTGTATCCACGGGCCTCGAAGGTGTTGCGAATGCCGCCGCTGGGCAACGAACTCGCATCTGGCTCTTGCTGCACGAGGTTGTCGCCCGAGAAGGCTTCGACCGCCTTGCCGTTTTCCAGCTTCAGGAAAGCGTCGTGCTTTTCGGCGGTGAGGCCTGTGAGTGGTTGGAACCAGTGGGTATAGTGCGTCGCGCCTTTTTCGATTGCCCAGGACTTCATGCCGTTGGCGACGATCTCGGCGATGTCGCGGCCCACAGTAGTGCCGTGGTCGATGGAGGATTGCAGGGCCTTGTACACATCTTTGGTGAGATACTGCTTCATCACCTCTTGGGTGAATACATTCTCGCCAAACATTTCAGAAACTCGGTTGGGATGGCTCACAGGAGCCATCGGCGGCCGATTTTGGATCATTTCCAGTGCCTTGAAGCGCAAATTCGTCATTTTCTTGGGGGTAAATGAATTAATCTCGCTGCAAAAATAAGCGTTATGATTCAAAAACCATGCTCAGAAATCAATTTTTTTAAAACATTTGAGCTAGATCAGAATATATGCTCATTCCTTCATGAGAATTTTCACCTCCTAACCTCACCATTCTATAAAATGAACTTCAGACGTGAAATATTTTGAGGCCACCGAGCGTCAAGTATGTTCGTAGTGGGCCAAAGTGGACGATCTATTGTTCGTTTTGCCTGCCTTTTGGGATTCATCCTGCTCGAATCCAGAAAATTGCAACTTCCAACTACCCCGATTGTCGTGTTTCACATTGTTTTGCGCTACTTGGGTCACATTTGGTCGATCCATGCACTGTCCTTTTGACGAATTCGAGCCTTGCCCGATGAAAAACGTGATTTTCTATTTCGGTCGCCAATTTGTTTGCCAAAAGATGCGCCCATTTCCTATTTTTGGGCAAAAGGAATGCAGGTTGCAACAAGCGTTTGATGTCTGAATTTTTTCAACATTTCATAGAGGAGTTTCAGTTGCCCTTGAGCAACCCTGTTCTGATATTTTCACTGGTCCTGTTCATCATTCTCCTGTCCCCGGTCCTTTTGCGTCGGATCAACATCCCTAGCATCGTCGGTTTGATCATTTCTGGGGTGGTGATCGGCCCGCATGGCTTGCATATCTTGAAACAAGACTCCGGAATCGATCTTTTTTCGACTTTGGGCCTCTTGTACATCATGTTTATCGCAGGTTTGGAGCTGGACATGAATGATTTCAGGCTCAACCGCAACAAAAGCCTGATGTTTGGGCTCTTCACCTTCATTTTTCCGATGGCGATCGGCTTTCCGGTCTGCCATTATGTGCTGGGATACGGCATGACCGCGAGCTTGCTCACGGCCAGCATGTTTTCCACGCACACCTTGGTGGCCTACCCGATCGTGAGTCGTCTGGGAATCTCGCGCAATGAGGCCGTTTCGGTGAGCGTAGGCGGCACCATTCTCACCGACACAGCCGTGTTGCTCCTACTTCCGGTCATCATGGGTTCCGATACTGGCTCGCTCAACGGCGCGTTTTGGCTGCGGCTTACCATTTCTTTTGTCCTTTTCCTCTTCATCATGTTCTTCATCATCCCCAGGGTGGCGAAGTGGTTTTTCCGGAAACTGGAGAGCGAGCGTCACAGCCATTACATCTTTGTGTTGGCGGTGATGTTTTTTGCGGCCTTTTTGGCGGAGGCTGCCGGCGTCGAGAAGATCATCGGTGCCTTCGTGGCTGGCTTGGCGCTCAATCGGCTCGTGCCGCGCTCCTCGGCCCTCATGAACCGCATCGAATTCAGCGGCAATGCCTTGTTCATCCCTTTTTTCCTGATCGCGGTGGGAATGAAAGTGGATGTGAGCGTGCTGCTCAACGGCCCCACCGCTCTGATCGTCGCCGCGACGCTCACGGTCGTCGCCTTGTTTGGCAAGTGGTTTGCGGCATTGATCACCCAGCTCGTCTTCAAGTACTCGCGCTACCAGCGACAGCTCATCTTTGGCCTCAGCAGTTCACACGCCGCTGCAACACTGGCCATCATATTCCTTGGTTATGAGGCGCATATCCTCGACGAAAACATCCTCAATGGCACGATCATCCTCATCTTGATCACCTGTCTCGTGGCCTCATTTGCCACCGAGCAGAGCGCCAAGAAGATCTTGACGCAGACCGAGGGCGTCGTGCTCGGCCCCGGCGAACGCAGCACTGCCGCCGCCGAACACATCTTGCTCCCCATTGCCAACTTTGAGAACATGGACAAGATGCTGGAGTTGGCGATCCTGCTCAAGGACCCCAAATCCAGCAATCCGGTGAGCCTGCTCTGCGTGGTCCCCAACGACGAGGAGGCCGAGGTCAACATTTTGCTCGCCCGCCAAAAATTGGAGGCGATCGTCGCGCAAGCCTCTGCCACCGAGACCAAGGTCAACATTGTCACGACGATCGACCATAACCCCGCGAGCGGCATCGCCCGCATCTCACGGGAGATCATGGTCGACATCATTCTCATGGGATGGCCCACCCGCACGGCCATCATCGACCGCATCATCAGTGGCGAAAAGACCGAGAGCATCCTGGAGACGACCGACAAGACCATGATGATCTGTCACTTGAGCAAGGCCTTGGTGGCCCACAAGCGCATTGTGGTCGTGTGCCCGCCCTTGGCTGAGAAGGAAAATGGATTTGCGACGTGGCTCTCCAAGCTCACGAAATTGGCCCAGGAACTGAGCCTGCCGATGAGCATTCACTCCAATGAGAAGACCAAGGCAGCCATCCAAAACTGGCTCAGCAAGACGGCCATCAGTTGCAGCTTCTACAATTTCGAGGACTGGGACGATTTTTTGGTGCTCACACGTGAGATCAACAGCAACGACATTTTGGTCGTGGTGTCTGCCAGGCGTGGCTCGGTCTCACACAATTCATACCTCGACAACATCCCCGTCAAAGTCGAAAAGCACCTGCCGAAAAACACCCGCATCATCATCTACCCGCAACAATACGTGCCCGATTACATCAACGAGCAGAACCATACGCAACACCACGGGCCAGTGAAAAAGGGCCTTGAGAAGATCCAGAATCTCGGGAAAGGTCTGGCCGATATCTTCAGAGGCGGGGAAGAAGGCGTGTGAGTGTGAGGAGCGCTTTCAGTGTGAGAAGGCGTGTGAGAGCGAGGAGCGCTTTCAGTGTGAGAAGGAGTGTGAGAGCGAGGGGTGCTTTCAGCGTGACAAGGAGTGTGAGAGCGAGGGGCGCTTTCAGTGTGAGAAGGAGTGTGAGAGCGAGGGGCGCTTTCAGTGTGAGAAGGCGTGTGAGTGCGAGGAGCGCTTTCAGCGCTTGTCCCCCACCCCGCTCAGTTGCCAGAGTGCGTCAGCCATTTCCAGAATTTCCTTGCGCATATGCAGCTTGATTCGCCAATCCTCGGGGATGTCGTCCATTCCGTAGTATGCACCCGCCAATTGGCCGTAGATGGCGGCGGTTGTGTCGGCATCGTCGCCGAGGTTGGCGGCGAGCAGGCAACCGTCGCGGAAATTGTCGCTGCGGTAGAATGCCCAGAGCGCAGCCTCCATCGAACGCACGACGTAGCCCGTGCCGGCAATGTCTGGCGGATTGCGCTCTTTGAAGCTGCCTTGCGCGACCCGATCGACTGCATCATCGAGTTGCCCGACGTCCCAGATTTTGTCGAATGGCCGGTAGCCTGCCGAGAGGATTTCTTCCTTGCTGCGGCCATGGAGGGCGGCCACGATGAGGCCGCCATAATAGCGGCAGCTGTCTAGGCAAGCCATCGTGCCGTGCGTGGTGAGGCTGCTTTCAGCTGACATCAAGCCTGCTTGGTTTGGATCGGCGGCATAGAACATCGGCACGGGCGCTAGGCGCATCAGCGCACCATTGCCTGCGGTATAGGGCTCGCGCGAGCCCGCAACGGGATTTCCTGTTGACTCAAAGAGGTGCAAGGCAGTGCAGACCGTATTCCCGATATCAAAACAATCCCCTGTGCTGCTGAGATACCCATTGCGGTACCAGTTCACATACCGGCCCATCTGGTCGAGGTGGTTCATGCCCTTGTGGGCGATGAGGCTCTCGGCAAGGCAGAGCGCCATCGAGGTGTCGTCGGTCCAGTAGCCGGGCCGCAAGCCAAATGGCCCGCCGCCGACCATGTCGCTGATCGGCGTGAACGTGCCGGGCTTTTTGAATTCGAGGGTGGTGCCGACAGCGTCGCCGACGGCGAGGCCCATCAGACAACCTTGGAATCTGTTTTGGGTGGTGATCATTTTGTTGTCTTTGTTTTCTTGGAATGCTGACGTAGCAATTTCAGTGTATGCTGGGGCGAATGTACGTTTTTCCAGCCATCATGCCCCGGAATGACGGTCGCGACATCTGGAAAGCGGTCGATGACGGCCTGCATGGATGCGGGCCAAGCGGCGACATTGGCATCGGCGAGGTTGCCGAGGTCTCTGGCCTGTGTGCTTTTCACAAAGCAGCCACCGTAAAGCACCTTGCTTTGCGGGAGCCAAACGACGATGTTGTCGGACGTATGGCCAGGGCCGGGGTAGAAGGTCTCGAAGCGCACATTCCCCACCTGGAAAACCGTGTCTTGGGCATAAGCAAATTCCGGCACGCATTCTCCCCGCTCTCTACAAAGCTGCTGTGTCGCGCGGCTGGCATAGGTCGCTACGCCATGTCGCCGCAAAATATTGATCGATCCCGTGCGGTCTGCGTGTGAATGCGTGCTGATGCTCCAGCGCACGGGCACATGGTGGCGTGCCTGTATGCTGTCCAGCAGGGGCGCGCATTGCGTGGTGTCCCAAGGCATGTCGAGCAGGGCCACGCCCGCCGCTG